>NZ_JARVTG010000001.1:3607500-3740000 GCF_029846635.1 Pokkaliibacter sp. MBI-7
TCGGGTAAGTTCCGACCTGCACGAATGGCGTAATGATGGCGGCACTGTCTCCACCCGAGACTCAGTGAAATTGAACTCGCTGTGAAGATGCAGCGTATCCGCGGCTAGACGGAAAGACCCCGTGAACCTTTACTGTAGCTTCACACTGGACTTTGATGTTGTTTGTGTAGGATAGGTGGGAGGCTTAGAAGCAGAGACGCCAGTTTCTGTGGAGCCAACCTTGAAATACCACCCTGACACCATTGAGGTTCTAACTCAGGCCCGTGATCCGGGTCGAGGACAGTGTGTGGTGGGCAGTTTGACTGGGGCGGTCTCCTCCCAAAGAGTAACGGAGGAGCGCGAAGGTACCCTCAGGCTGGTCGGAAATCAGCCAATGAGTGCAAGCGTAGAAGGGTGCTTAACTGCGAGACGGACAGGTCGAGCAGGTACGAAAGTAGGTGCTAGTGATCCGGTGGTTCTGAATGGAAGGGCCATCGCTCAACGGATAAAAGGTACTCCGGGGATAACAGGCTGATACCGCCCAAGAGTTCACATCGACGGCGGTGTTTGGCACCTCGATGTCGGCTCATCACATCCTGGGGCTGAAGCCGGTCCCAAGGGTATGGCTGTTCGCCATTTAAAGTGGTACGCGAGCTGGGTTTAGAACGTCGTGAGACAGTTCGGTCCCTATCTGCCGTGGACGTTGGAGATTTGAGAGGAGCTGTTCCTAGTACGAGAGGACCGGAATGGACGAACCGCTGGTGTTCGGGTTGTGATGCCAATCGCATTGCCCGGTAGCTATGTTCGGACGGGATAACCGCTGAAAGCATCTAAGCGGGAAGCCCCCCTCAAGATGAGATCTCCCTGGATCTTGAATCCTCTGAAGGGCCCTTGAAGACCACAAGGTTGATAGGTGGGGTGTGTAAGTGCTGTGAGGCATTGAGCTAACCCATACTAATTGCCCGTGCGGCTTGGCCATATAAGCTAAGAGACTTGGTTAAGCACTGGATAGACGAAGAGATTTTGTGATCGTCGCAAGCGCATGAAGATGCGAATAATCAAATTAGAGCCACCCTTATTTGAGTAAACCGGCGGCTGTGAGCGAGCGAAGAGTGAGCGAGCAGAGGAAGTAAGTCCGAGAGACTCAGCCAGAATTGCCTGGCGACCATAGCGACGTGGAACCACCTGATTCCATCCCGAACTCAGAAGTGAAACGCGTCAGCGCCGATGGTAGTGTGGGGTTTCCCCATGTGAGAGTAGGTCATCGCCAGGCATTGAAACACAGCAACCCCTGATCGGCAACGGTCAGGGGTTTTGCTTTTGCGGCGAAAAAAGCGCTGGCCTTGCTCGGCTTCCCGAAATGGGTGAGGGAGTGGGGGAAAGGCGCATCGTATCGGCCGCTTCCTCTCCCCCAGACAGCTGCGTTATCCCCAGTAACGATCCACATAGCCCTGAATTGCTTGCCGCATGAAACGGCTGGAGGCTTCTGCCTGCTCCTCCCAGGCAAAGACACAGCTGGACAGCACCCCGTCAAAGCCGCACTCATGCAGTGTTCTGAAAAACACGTCCCAGTCAATTTCGCCCTCCCCGATATTGAGGTGCTGATGCACCCGTGCGGTAGAGCCCGGAGGATTGACAATATAGCGTAGCTGAGAGGAGGCCTTGTGGTTAAAGGTATCGGCAATACGGGCGTGCGCAAGTAGTCCCTGGGTCGCACGGATACTCTCGGCGAGATCATCAGCATAATAAAAACTATGGGGCGCGATATAGGAGCACTTTACCGCGGGGGAGTTGATGGTCTTGATGATCTCAACCGCCGGGTCGATACGCTCCAGCCAGTCTTCTGGATGAGGTTCAATACTGAGAGTAAGTCCTTCGCGCTCCAGCAGGGGGACCAGGACATCCATACTACGCCAGAATGCATTTTCACAGGCTTCAGCAGTATGGCTGCCCGTGCGATCTGCTGCTGATCGTTCTGGAGAACCTCCACGACCAAATTCGGAAACCAGCAGTGGTGCATCCATATCGACGGCAATCTCGATGGTGCGTTTCCAGTTATCGATGGCCACCTCCCATTCGTCACGATACGGGCTTGACCAGCGATACATGGGCTGAAGTGAAGCCAGCCCCACATTATGCTGCTTCAGTGCCTGCTTGAACGTCTGGATACGTTCGGGATACACCCGTGGACGTGTCCACCACTGCAGAAAATCTGCACGTGGTGACAGCTCGATATAGTCGTATCCCAGTTCTTTTGTCAGTCTGCAAATTTCCGGTAATGACAAATGGCGATGCATGTATGGATCAAGGGCTATTTTCATTGTCGTCTCATTCTGGTTGAAGGAAAAGGCACCTGCACCATCGGCCATCGTGAATGTTTCCGGGCGCGAATATTTCAGGCGTTAGTCGCCGTGTAGGTGAGGAATGGCAGGGTATATTGCAGAAGACCGCGGCGCTTATGCACAACGGTATCCTTCATAGTAGTAAGCAGCCGTATGGCCATTTGTTCTAATGGATGAGCCAGCACTACATCCACTTCACCCCGGGCCAAGGCTTCCCGGGTCAGATCGGTAAGATCGTGGCATATTGTCACCAGCTTTCGTGACGGATGGTCACGCAGAGCCTGCAACACTCCCTCTATCCCGCCACCCGCCAGATACAGGCCTACCAAATCGGGATGCTGAGCCAGCAGCTCTTCTGTGGTTGCGCACGCCAGAGGGATATCCTCCAGGCTGATCATCGTTTCGAGAACCTGAAACTCTGGTGCTGACTCACGCATGTAGGCACGGAAGCTGATCTCATTCTCTTCCTGATTCTGATAGCGATGGCTGCCAATCATCAGGCCAATCTTGCCGGACTGACGACTGAGTCGTGACATCATCCAGGCCGCCGTTCGTCCTACTTTGCGATTATCCAGTCCGATGTATCCTGCCCGATTGGCCGCAGACAGGTCTGATATCAATGCAATGACGGGGGTTCCATGGAGGGCGAGCTGATCGATCGCCTGATTAATCAGTGGATGGTCGGCAGCCACTACGGCCAGTACATCACAGCGCTCAGCAAGACGGCGCATCTGATCAATGATCATCTGCGGCACCAGCTCTTCGAGAAAGATAATCTCCAGGCTGTCATATTCATGACCATTGCTTTTCATTGCTTCATTGAGAGCAGATGCGCAGTCTACATAGAAGCGTGTACTGCGTTTCTGCAAAATGACCGCCAGGCGGCATCCCGCTGCGGAGTCCTTGGCTCGTTTGCGAATTAGCCCTGTACGGGGAAAGCCAATACGTTCAGCCGCCTCCAGAACTCGCTGAACCGTTTCCTCATTGACAGGAGCCCGCTTGTTGATAACGCGATCTACGGTTGCAATGCCCACGCCTGCAGCTTTAGCCAGATCGGTCGTAGTGGGTGATTTGTGCATTGTCCATACTCCGGTAATGGGGAGGAGTTATTCTTCCTGTCATGTGCGATGAAAGATAACGTCTGATGGTTTTATCACAGAAAAACCAGCCAGCCTCCCCCGGGCAGACGACTTACTGATAATCGACCCACACGCCTCCGGCATCGGCAGAACGGACGCAGTTTGCTACCCAGCGAACCCCTTCTACACCTGCATGGATATCGGGGTAGCGTAGTGTCGACAGGTATTCCTGATCCTTTCTGTCTGAGGCATCCATGGCCAGAGCGAAGCGGTAGTAAAGATTGGACCAGGCTTCAAAGAGGCCTTCAGGATGGCCACCGCCGATACGATCATCCAGTAGCGCATCGGGATGCAGATAGGACATGCCACGTTCCAGAATCTGTGCCGGTTTCCCCTGTATTTCAAACGACAGCTGATTAGGGTGTTCATCCCACCACTCAATACTGGCTTTGGAGCCTATGACACGGATTTTTTGCCCGTGCATGGACCCTGCATTGACAGCGGATGACCAGACAAACCCCATGGCGCCGCTGCTGTAACGCATCAGGGTGTACGCGTTATCTTCCAGAGGAGCACGGCTTTTGACAAAGCTCTGCCGGGTGCACATCAGGCTCTCTATTTTCAGTTCCGGCAGCATCACTTCGGAAAGATAAAGAGGGTGGGTACCCACATCGCCCAGTACGTAGCTCGGGCCTGCAAACTTCGGGTCAACCCGCCATCTGGTAGCGGGATTGGCCTCTTCTACGGCCTCACTGTGGAATCCGTGAGCAAACTGCATATTAACGATGCGAATATCTCCCAGCTCACCAGCGGCAATCATGGCTCGTGCCTGCTCAATAAGCTGATGGCCGGCATAGCCATAGGTGACACCTACAATCCTGTTTCGGCTCAAGGCCAGTTCTCTGAGTTCTTCTGCTTCGGCAACGCTAAAACAAAGAGGCTTTTCGCAAACGACATGCAGCCCTGCTATCAGTGCGGCTTTGCAAATAGCGAAGTGAGTGCCATTGGGAGTGGCGACGGATACTGCTTGTATACCATCAGGGCGCGGTGCTTCCGCGGCAAACATCTCCTGATAGCTGTCATAGCAGCGTTGTGGATCAAGCCCCAGACTGGTACCAAACTCTCTGCCGCGTGCCGGGTTAATATCAAATGCTCCTGCAACCAGCTGGAAGGTGTTATCACGCATGGCGGCGGAGCGGTGAATATAGCCAATCTGACTGCCCTGGCCCCCTCCTACCATGGCCCAGCGGATCGGATGTGCAGTGCGTTTTTCACCGTTGATCATGTTGTTATCCTTGGCCAGCATCTGGCTGTGCAGTCGCGCGTTGATAAGTCATGCGCATCATGTTTCACGATCTGTTCTGCCTTCGGGACGGGCAAGAGCAAGAGAGGAGACTTAGTGGTTGAATCCCACCTGAGCTAAATAGAGGCGGCTTTCAGTCACGTCACGCAGGCTGGTATCGCTGTTGCACGGATCTCTTTCCTGCTCAATGGTGATAAAACCGTGATAGTCGATGTCTTCCAGACAGGCTTTGAGAGCTGTGTAGTCAATGGCACCTTTACCGATAGGGCACATTACCCCCCGTGCACAGGCATCGAAGAATTTTATTTCTTCCTGCATTATCTGCTGGTAGAGAGAGGAGTCGATATCCTTGAAATGGATATAGTCAATATTATCGGAGTATTTGCGCAGCCAGGTTTCCGGGTCCATCCCTGAGTAATAAAGATGACCAGTATCCAGGCAAAGACCGGCAATATCGTAGCTAATATCAGTAACCAGCTTTTCTATTTCATCAGCAAATTCTATATACCCACCCGCATGAGGATGAATGACGGACCTGACACCGTATTTATTTGCTACGGAGGCAATAGCGCGGATATGTGTCATCATCTGCTGCCAGTGTTGTTCGGACAGACGTGGTGCCGTATCGCTATGCCCTGCCTTGATATCACGCTCAGGATGTCCCCAATCGATGATCACCAGATAAGGAAGAGGAAACTTTTGGCTCTTTTCTGCTGCAGGCATCGGCAGCCGGGTAATGAACTGGCAGATGTTCTCAGCCTGTTGCAGCAAGTTTGTCAGGTTGGAAGGTTCAACCAGATCGTCGAAGATCGTTCCCGCAATAATATTCAGATTCAGACTCTGCAGCTCACGGGAAACAGTGTCTATATCCAGTGGAATATAACCATAGGGGCCGAGTTCAATACCTTTATAGCCGGCAGTGGATGCTTCATGAAGCACCTTCTTCCAGTGAGGTAGAAAAGGGTTTTTAGGATCGTCGACACCCCAGCAGCAAGGTGCGCTGGCAATTTTGATACTCATGATAATTTACACCCTGTTTTATCAGCTGAGCGTGAGCTAATAGCGATTCGTTGTATTTTTCAGTGATGTTTTAATTAATTGCAGTTGTTCAGATATGACCGTTATTTAAAAAAGAGTCATACTTTTTAAGAAGAATTCTATTGAGATTGTTATTTGTATTGTGTTTGCTGAGTGTACGAGTTTCTGCAGTGCGTACAATTGTCAGCTATCATTTCATATCATGTATTATCTTCGTGGCTGGAGCATTGCGTGATAGAACTATCATGTGTTGTCGAGTTGTTCCTCCCGGAGGCCTTATATCTGTGAACGTTATAATGGACCGCCAGGCTGCCGTCGGGGGCGCGCTTTGCAAAAAGGCCCGTCACGCTAAGGTTATTGACATTGTGCTGACATTTGCACAGGACGCCGGAAGTACCTTGATCCCCTTATCACCGGGTAGGATTGCTGTAGATGAAATCTGTCGCCATTGTTGTCTTCCCTGATGTTCTGCTGCTGGATGTGGCTGGCCCGATGGATGTCTTTGCTATTGCCAACCGCTATCTGGCACCGGAGCATGCCTACCGCATTACTACCGTCGGTGCTGAGAGTACCGCCGTGCGGGCCTCCAACGGTCTGCGTGTGCTTGCCGATGAGAGTATTGATAGTGCTCCCCAGGCTTACGATCTCCTGCTGGTGCCCGGTGGACCTGGTGCCTACAACGACATCCCCACCTGTCTGTTACCGTGGCTGCAGGACAGTGCCAGTCAGTCGCAGCATTATGGTTCCATTTGTACGGGGGCCTTTCTGCTGGGGCATGCAGGTCTGCTGGATGGTCACCGTGTTACTACGCACTGGAATTACACCGAACGCCTGTCCCGGCTGTTTCCTGCAGCACAGGTCGAAACCAATCATATCTACCTTCAGGATCGTTACCTGCTGACGTCCGGAGGGGTGACCGCAGGTATTGATCTGGCCCTGTCGGTTGTTGAAGCTGATCATGGCCGTCAGCTGGCACTGACGGTTGCTAAGGTTATTCTGGTGGCGATGAAACGGCAGGGAGGGCAGGGCCAGTTTGGGCCGATGCTGTCTACGGTGGCGAGGGAGGATACGCCAGTATCGCGTGTTCAGTCCTATGTACTGGCGCATATCGACGAGTCGTTTACGGTCGAGCGGATGGCGTCTCTGGCAGCAATGAGTGCCCGTAGCTTTGCCCGGCAGTTTGTTAAAGAAAGCCGCTGTACGCCCATGGAGTTTGTGCTGGGGGCGCGTATTGATCACGCCCGGAAAATGCTGGAAACAACCGAGCTGCCAATGAAGACCGTGGCCTATCACAGTGGTTTTGGTAGTGACCGGCATATGCGGCTGTTGTTTACGGAGCGTCTGGGATTAACGCCATCGCAGTATCGTGAGCGGTTTGGCTTCGACATCTAGCCTTGCACTGCGCTGTTATCAGGCAATGCCGGGGGGTGGCTGAATCCATCCTCGATTTGGCTGTTTCTGTCCCATTATCTGCATTGCAGGAAAAACTCAGACAGCGATGATAAAGGACTACTCATTGCCAGGGAGAGTGCTGAGCCATCCGGACTGATGCATTGCTGCGTAGCCCTGTGAGAGAGGATATCGCCTCTACCGCACAGCGTAGCAGTCGCTGCTTCCGGCTGATTCATCAGGACCGATGAATTCGTCTGGCTTCAGTGTGAATAATGCAGATGACTATGCCGCGAGCCGATCAGAGTGAACAGACGTTTTGCTTTGATGCTTTTACCTTCCATATTCAGCGCCGTCTGGTGACAGAGCAGGGGCAGCCAGTGCGACTGGGGAGCCGTGCGCTGGATATTCTGCAGTTGCTGCTGGAAAACGCTGGCAAAGTGGTCAGCAAAGAACAGCTGATCGCCTACGTGTGGCCCCACTCCATCGTGGAAGATATCAACCTGCGGGTACATATCGCGGCACTGCGCCGTGCACTGCACGATGGCGAGGATGGGCGTCGTTACATCATCACTGTTCCTCAGCGTGGTTATAGTTTTGTTGCCGCCGGTGTCCGGCAGGCTGAAGCTGCCGGACACCCGTCTGGTACGGATCCTGAGCAGACGCTTATTGCCGCGCCGACAGCCACACACAGCTATTCTCTCCCAGTCAGTGCCGCGGCTATCGAGGGCCGTGATGAGCTGGTGGAAGAGCTGGTGCAGCGGTTGCTTTCGCATCGTCTGGTGACTCTGACAGGGCCCGGTGGCGTTGGTAAAAGCTGCACAGCATTACAGGTGGCGGAGCGGGTACGGGGGGTCTATCAGCAGCAGATCTGCATGATCGATTTTTCTGCAGGTCAGGATCCGGTCGCCGTGGCGACCTTGCTCAGCCGTCAGCTGGGGCTGGAGATCAGTGGTCATCCTCACGCCGAACGCCAGCAGCCACGGTTACTGATTTTTGATAACTGTGATAGCCAGCTGAATACCTGTGCAGATATGGCTGAGTCTCTGCTGAAAAGTGTGTCTCAGCTTTCTATTCTGGTGACCAGCTGCGAAGCCCTGCGTATTGAAGGTGAGTATGTGCAGGTTTTACAGCCACTGCCTTATCCGTCACTGGCAAAGGATCAGCAGCCTGAGCGCCTGCTGTCATTTCCCTCTGTGCGTCTGTTGCTCAAGCGCATCCAGGCACGGCAGCAGGACTTTACCCTTAGCGCGGCCAACGCGCCGCTGCTGTGTGACATCTGTCGCCGGCTGGATGGGATGCCTCTGGCTCTGGAGCTGGCGGCATTTCACAGTGAAGCCTATGGAGTACAGGGGCTGTGTCAGCTGTTGGATGAGCATTTTGCGTTTTTGCGGCTGGAGCGTCGTGCCGCCAGCGGCCGTCATCAGTCACTGCAGGCCGTGGTACGCTCTGGCTATGACAACCTGACGGAGCTGGAGCGTGTATGCTTCAAGCGTCTGGGCGTGTTGCGCACGGTGTTTACCCTCAATGTGGCCCTGAAGGTACTGGGCAGCAGGCAGCTCAGTGATGCCTGTATTGTCGAAGCCCTGACCGGGCTGGTGGCCAAATCGATGGTGCAGGTGGATGCGCTGGGGGGAATCGCCCGTTATCGGTTGCTGCATGCGACCCGGGCATTTGCTCTTGAGCTGCTGCAGCAAACGGGGGAACTTGCTGCCATGCAGCGGCGTTATGCAGAGGTGTGTTGCCAGTCCTTCAGAAAAGAAGCAGTAAGTAAGGAGCCCTCACACTGGCAGAGTGCACTGCTGATCTGATATTCACCGGCCGTCAGACCCGCTCAGTCCGACTGTTCCCGTCTCCCCGTCTGGCGTTTAGTGGGAGGTAAGCGGTTGCCATTGCTGCAACAGTGCCCCGACGCGCAGCATATCCGGAGTGGCAAAACCTTCGCTGAACTTGCCGTAGACCGGCGCCAGCAGTTCGTATGCGTCAGCCTGACGTCCCTGGCTGTGCCAGAGCTCTGCCAGGCTGGTCGCGCTGCGCAGTTCCCAGATCAGTGCTCCTTGCTCGCGCGCAATCTGTAATGCCCTCGTCAGCACCTGTTCAGCTGTGTCGGCATCTGCCGCAGGTTGCGACAGCAGATGATCCGCCTTCACTCTCAGTAACTCTGCTGTGGCCCAGCCGGTCAGACCACGCTCTGCGCGCTCCAGTAGCGCCGGACTGGCGAAGCTGGCTCGCAGCGTGGCGATGAATTCGCCAATCATGGTGGCCGGTGGCTGAGGCGGTTGCGGATAAGGACCATGGCTGTCCACTAGCGGCAGATACAGGCGCTGGTAATAGGGTACCCAGTTCTGGAAGAACACCACGGTGTGCCGGTGAGTCAGCTGGGCCAGCAGGGTAAGCCGCTGAATGGCCAGCGGATGCTTGCCGTTGTGAAAGGCGATCACAAAACCTGCCATGCACAGGGTGTAGCAAATGGACGTGGCATGATCGATCCGGGTGGCACGCTCCAGCGCCAGTGTCGCGACCTGACAGGCCTGCTCGGTTAACCCCTGCAGCCAGAGAATACGTGCCTGTAGCGTCAGGGTGGCAACATGCAGATCGTACTGGACCCCCAGATTGTGGGTGACATAGCAGGGGGCATGCTGATCAGGTAGCTGACTGCCAATGCTGTCCAGCAGCTGGCGGGCCTGCCGCTGCTGTCCGGCATAGTGCAGCGCCAGCGCCTGCAGGCGCCTGCTGGTAATCCACACCACGGGCTCGCGTTGCCAGTTCAGTTTCTCGAACTGCTGGCCTTGCTGCAGCCCGGCACGATAATCGCTGCGGCTGAGATTGATCGTCATCTGTCCGGAAATGGCTTGCAGTTGTCCCATCCGATGCTGGCACTGCTCAGCCAGATGGTGGGCGGCGGTGAAGGCCGCCCAGGTTTCCAGGGTATCTCCACGGCAGTGAAACCAGGCACTGCCGAGCAACAGTTGCAGTTGCATGGTGAGCTCGGCGGAGCGTGCGGCGGTTTCACAACTCAACGCCTGTTGCAGATAGCGGCTGTATTCCTGCAGCAAAGACAGCTCCTGCCACAACGGCGAAGACTCGAGGATCAGGCTGATAGCCAGGGCATGATGCAGAGGCCTGTCCAGGGCCCAGTTCATCGCTGCACGCAGTTCGTTCAGCTGCGCCTCACACTGTTGCCGCCAGCCCGGGTCGGACTGCTGCTCCCATTGCTTTCTGGCACGCTTCATCTGCAGCAGACAAAAGTTGGCGTGGTGCAGGGCCGCCAGATCATCCTCCTGCACCTGCTGCAGCTGACCGCGTGCATAGCAGCGTGTGGTAGCCAGCAGGTAGTAACGAAGTGTCAGGTGGCTGTTGTCGACGTTCAGCAATGACTTGTTCACCAGTTCGGCTATGGCCGGCAACAACTGACTGGCTGACAGTGGACCCCAGGGAGCCACCGCGATGGCCGACTCCAGGGTAAAGCGTCCCTCGAAAATGCTCAGCCGGCGCAGGCTCTGCTGCGCCTGCTCGCACAACAGCTCGTAGCTCCAGTCCAGTGTGGCCCGCAACGTCTGATGACGGGGTAGGGCAGTACGGCGGCCCTGTGTCAGCAAACGGAAGCTGTTCTGCAACTGAAACAGCAGATCACGCAGGCCTATGCTGCTGAGGTGAGCGGCAGCCAGTTCGATGGCCAGTGGAATGCCGTCCAGCCGCTGACAAATCTGAACTACCAGCGCCAGTTCCTGAGCATCCGGCGCAAAGTGGCCGGCACAGCCCTGCGCACGCTCCACAAACAGCTGAATAGCAGGAAAATTCAGGACAGTGTGCGGTTCGGCCATCTGTGTGGTGGGGTAAGCCAGCGCATTGAGGCGAATCACTTGCTCCCCTTCGATATTCAGTGGTTCACGGCTGGTGCAGAGCAGGTGCAGGTGCGGTGCATGGCGCAGCAGGCTGTCGGCCAGTGCGGCGATGTCATCAATCAGGTGCTCACAGTTATCGACGACCAGCAGCATGTGGCGGTTCTGCAGGTGTTGGTAGAGCTGCGGCAACGGGTCGCCGTGTGTAGCGGGCAGCTCCAGTACCTTGCTCAGTACCATGCTGATGGCCGACTCGTCGCGCAGCGGCGCCAGATCCAGCAGCCGAATACCCTGTGCAAACTGGCCAAGCAGCAGCTCCGCTGTGCGCAGTGCCACGGTGGTTTTACCGATGCCGCCGATGCCGACCACACTGACCAGACGCTGCTGCGGTGTCAGGGTCAGCAGCCGGTGCAGCACATCATCGCGGCCCAGCATACGGGTCAGGCGGGGCGGCAGGTTGTGTTCCTGCTCACGCCGCAGCGCCGTACCAGAGGGTGTCTCACTGATAATGTTTACCGCCAGACAGTAACCACGCTGCGGCACGGTGACGATATAGCGCTGGCCCCGCTGGCCATCACCCAGTGCCTTACGCAGTGCGGCGATATGCACACGCAGGCTGATCTCCTCAACGCTGCTGTCGGGCCATACCGTTGCCAGCAGCTGCTTTTTACTGACGACTTCACCAGCGTGTTGCAGCAGCACCAGCAGAATATCCAGCGCCCGTTTGCCGAGAGTGAGTGGCCGTTCGCCATCAAAGACCAGACGCTGCTGTGGATAAATACGGTAGGCGCCAAAGCACACCGCCTGTTCCTGCCGTGGATAAGGCTCTGTCACGGCAGTCGGCGGCGGAAGGGGGGAATGGCATGAGTTCATCACAGGTTCCTCGATTGGCCGGGGAGTGGCTCCTGGCAAGGCATCTTCAGACAAACCGCTATGTCGGAAGGTCGCGCCGGTACAGCGTCATACGTTCTGCTATCTGTCTGCATCCACGGCTATCCGTTAAGGATTGTTCAACTATCTTCCGCAGCCCCACCCGTCAATGCAACACAGCATGTCCCTTCCGGCCGTAATTCCTCAGGTGTTAAGCAGTTGTTAACGAGGATTAACAATAGACCGCCAACGACGATTAACAACCATTAACTCGCACATCCACCGCTGCCAGCCAAAGATAGATGCACGACACAGGCCAGGGTTCAGGAGAGCCGGCATGAGCAAGGTAGTGGTGGTGTATCACAGTGGCTATGGCCATACCCGGGTACTGGCAGAAGCGGTAGCCCGCGGGGTGGAAACCCGGCCCGACAGTACCGCGCTGCTGCTTTCGGTGGAGCAGGTAGCCCTGCACTGGCAGCAGATGCACGGTGCCGATGCCATCATCTTTGGCTCTCCGACCTACATGGGCTGTGTGTCGGCCCAGTTCAAACACTTTATGGAGGCCACCTCGGCCTTCTATCTGGCTAAGCCCTGGCGCAACAAGCTGGCTGCTGGCTTTACCAATTCCGGTAATCAGTGTGGCGACAAATTCAACACCCTGGTGCAGATGGTCACCTTCGCTGCCCAGCACTCGATGATCTGGGTGGGTCTGGACCTGCTGCCCGGTAACAACACCCGTGTAGCGACGGCACAGGATCTCAATCGTCTCGGTGGGTCACTGGGGGCCATGGCGCAGTCCAATCTGGATGAAGGCAGCGATACCGCGCCGCCTGAAGCGGACCGCCGTACAGCGATGCATCTCGGTGAACGGGTGGCCACGCTGGCTGCACAGATGAGCCCTATTCAAACCCACCTGTCATCCCAGTCGGGCTGACCTGAAAGGAGAGCACCGAACATGAACCTGAACCTGACTCCGCGTCTGCTGGGGGCTGCGCTGGCCCTGTCTGCCGGGCTGACAGCCATCCCCCCTGCGCTGGCTGCTGACAAGCCAGCGGTTGAACACCAGACCCAGGCCTTTCTCAATGCCCTGGCCAAAGGCGGTGGCAAGCCCATCGAACAGCTGACCCCTATCGAGGCACGGGCGGTACTGACCGGCGCGCAGAAGTCTGTGGCGGTGGATATGTCAGGCATTACGACTGAGGAAAAATCCATCGAGGTCAACGGTAAGTCTGTCGGTTTGACCATCGTACGCCCTGAAGGCGTGGCCGGGACGCTGCCGGTGTTCATGTTCTTCCACGGTGGTGGCTGGGTACTGGGTGACTATCCCACCCATGCCCGTCTGATCCGTGATCTGGTGGTCAATTCAGGTGCTGTGGCGGTGTACGTCAATTACACCCCCTCACCTGAGGCACAGTATCCCACGGCCATCAATCAGGCTTATGCGGCTACCGTCTGGGTGGCGGCGCACGGTGCTGAGCTGGGGGTGGATGGCTCGCGGCTGGCTGTTGCCGGCAACAGTGTCGGCGGCAACATGGCTGCGGTAGTGAGCCTGATGGCGAAGGACAAGGGGGCTCCGGCCATCCGCTTTCAGGCCCTGTTATGGCCCGTCACCGATGCCGGGATGGATACCCCCTCTTACAAGGCGTTTGCTCAGGGCTACTTCCTGACCAAACCGATGATGAAGTGGTTCTGGGACAACTACACCACCGACAAAAAACAGCGCGCGCAGATTACCGCCTCGCCGCTGCGCGCCAGTCTGGCTGAGCTCAAAGGCCTGCCGCCGGCACTGGTGATTACCGCCGCTGACGACGTGCTGCGTGATGAAGGGGAAGCCTATGCGCACAAGCTGGATCAGGCCGGCGTGGCGGTCACCGCGACCCGCTACAACGGCATGATTCATGACTTTGGCCTGCTTAACCCACTGGCAGCACTGCCTTCTACCCAGTCTGCCATGCTGCAGGCCGGCACCGAGCTGAAGAAGCACCTGCAATAAGTCAGCGCTCTGGCTGATCCACACAACCGCAGACAGGAGAACCTCCATGGCTACCTTCACCACCCGCGATGGCGTCGACATCTATTACAAGGACTGGGGCAGCGGTCAGCCCGTCGTGTTCAGCCACGGCTGGCCGCTCAATGCAGACAGCTGGGAAGCGCAGATGCTGTTCCTGGCCTCTCACGGTTACCGGGTTATTGCCCATGATCGTCGTGGTCATGGACGTTCCTCTCAGCCCTGGCAGGGCAACGATATGGACCACTATGCCGATGATCTGGCCGAGCTGATGGAAGTGCTGGATCTGCACAATGCGGTGCTGTTTGGCTTTTCTACCGGAGGTGGTGAAGTGGCTCGCTATATCGGACGTCACGGCAGCAAACGGGTGGCCAAAGCCGGGCTGATTGCCTCGGTGCCGCCGCAGATGCTGCAGACAGCGAGTAATCCTGACGGGCTGCCGATGGCCGTATTTGACGGCATCCGTGCCGCATCACTGGCCAACCGTGCCCAGCTATACAAGGATCTGGCCAGCGGCCCGTTCTTCGGTTTCAACCTTGACGGTGCAACGCCATCAGCGGGGCTGATCGATACCTTCTGGATGCAGGGCATGATGTCCGGGCACAAGAATACCTACGACTGCATTGCCGCCTTCTCGGAAACGGACTTCACCGAAGACCTGCAGAAATTCGATATCCCCACCCTGATTATTCATGGCGACGCCGATCAGGTGGTGCCTATTGGCACCTCGGCGCAGGCTGCCGCCAGACTGATCAGGGATGCCGTACTCAAGGTTTACCCCGGTGCACCGCACGGCCTGACCGATACCCATAAGGATCAGCTCAATACTGACCTGCTGGCCTTTATTCAGGGCTGAGCAGGCAGCCGTTGCAACCGGCCGGGAGTGCTGGTGCGACAGTCACTGCGAACGCGTAATACCCCTGACAACCGTGTTCTGTCGCAGTTGAGATCAGCTGCGCTCTTTAACCACGTCCACAGCAAGAGGATAAACACCATGGCCATCGCCAAAGCCGTACCCGGCAAAACCCTGCTCAACCACAACGATCACACCCTGATCATGATCGACCACCAGTCACAGATGTCCTTCGCCACCAAGTCCATTGACGCGGTGACCCTGCGCAACAACGCGGCGCTGGTCGCCAAGGCCGCTGACGAGTTCGGGGTGTCCACCATCCTGACAACGGTAGCCGAGAAGAGCTTCTCCGGCCCGATCTTCGATGAGATCAAGTCAGTATTCCCCGACTACAACGTCATTGACCGTACCACTATGAACACCTGGGAAGACGAACGTATCGCAGTGGAAGTCAACAAGTACGGCAAGAGCAAAATTGTACTGGCTGGCCTGTGGACCTCTGTCTGCATCGTTGGCCCGGCGCTGTCGGCACTGGATCAGGGCTTTGAAGTGTATGTCATCACCGATGCCTGTGGTGACGTCTCAACCGAAGCGCACGAAATGGCCATTACCCGCATGGTGCAGCTGGGTGCCCGCCCGATGACCTCACTGCAGTACCTGCTGGAACTGCAGCGTGACTGGGCCCGCGGTGAAACCTATGACCAGACCGTGAAAACCTCTATTGCCCATGGCGGTGCCTATGGTCTGGGTCTGATCTACGCCAAGACCATGTTCAACGCCTCCGAAGGGCACTGATCGCTCCTGAAAGTCAACAGCGGGCGGCCCGCGCTCTGTGGCCGCCAGCGCTGACCAGCCCACTGACAGAGGAAAACGGAAGATGGCGAACACCCTGACGGACTGGGGCCTGCTGTTTCAGCGGCTGGCCGGTTCTCTGTTAGTGCTGCAGGTTCATGGCCTGCCCAAATTGCTGCATTTCCAGCAGCAGCTGGCGCTGATCGAAGACCCCTTTGGTCTGGGAGCGCATCTGACCCTGAGTCTGGCAATCGCCGCCGAGGTGCTGTGTCCGCTGCTGATCATGCTGGGAGTGTTTACCCGGCTGGCCTGCCTGCCATTGCTGTTTCTGCTGCTGGTGGCCCTGCTGCTGGTGCATCCGCAATGGAGCCTGGCCGAGGGCCAGTTTGGCTGGCTGCTGCTGATTCTGTTCGGCACCCTGCTGATGACGGGGCCGGGCCGTCTGGCACTGGGGCAGCGGGTTGCCATCAGGTATCCCCGGCTGGCCCGGGTGAGCTGAGTTCTGAACTGTAAAGGGCCAAATGATGAATGAGCAGGACGTGGTGACGCTGATTGTGCGCCACCGGATCAGACCGGGTGTTGACCTGGCCTACGAGCAGTGGCTGCGCCGTACCACTCAGGTGGCTGCCAGCTACCCCGGCCACCTTGGTGTCAATGTAATCCGTGATCTGGATCGCTTTGTGTGTGTGCTGCGTTTCTGTGGCACCACTGAGCTGCAGAACTGGCTGGACTCTGCTGAGCGTAAACAGCTGATCGATGAAGTCCTGCCACTGCTGGTGGAAGGCGACCAGTTTGAGGTCGACGGCGCGCGCGAGTTCTGGTTCACCCCCGGACAGATTGCCCCTCCGCCGCGCTGGAAACAGGCCTGCATCACCTTTCTGGTGATACTGCCGCTGAGCATGCTGGTGCCGCTGCTATGGCGCCCTGCTTTTCAACAGTGGCCATGGCTGGGCGGTTTTGTCCCCAGCAACGTGGTGATCACCCTCAGCATCGTATTGCTGGTGGTCTACTTCTTTATGCCCCGGGTGACTGCACTGTTTGCCCGCTGGCTGGAGGGGCGCGCTTAGTCGCCCCTCATTTCTCCAGCCGCTTCGTCAAGGCGTGTGGCTGCTGTATCCACCTGAACAGGAAGGGCAAGGTTATGAATGCCGATCTGATTCTGCACAATGGTCGACTGCACACGGTTGATCGCGATAAACCTACCGCCACTGCCGTTGCCATCAAGGATGGCCGCTTTAGCGTGGTCGGCAGTGACGCTGAGGTCATGGCGGTACGCGGAGATCACACCAGAGTGATTGATCTGCAGGGGCGCACCGTCGTGCCGGGTCTCAATGATTCTCACCTGCACCTGATTCGTGGCGGGCTGAACTACAACCTGGAGCTGCGCTGGGAAGGGGTACCTTCGCTGGCGGACGCATTGCGTATGCTCAAAGAGCAGGCTGATGTGACGCCAGCGCCCCAGTGGGTGCGGGTAGTCGGTGGCTGGAATGAGTTCCAGTTTGCTGAAAAACGCATGCCTACGCTGGAAGAGCTGAACAGGGCCGCACCGGATACCCCGGTGTTTGTGCTGCACCTTTATGATCGTGCGCTGCTTAACCGTGCCGCCCTTAAGGTGGTCGGCTATACCCGTGACACGCCCAACCCGCCCGGTGGTGAAATTCAGCGCGATGCCAACGGTGAGCCGACCGGCATGCTGATTGCCCGGCCCAACGCCATGATTCTCTACGCGACGCTGGCCAAAGGGCCCAAGCTGCCGCTGGAATATCAGGTCAATTCCACCCGTCAGTTCATGCGTGAACTGAACCGTCTGGGTGTGACCAGCTGCATTGATGCCGGCGGTGGCTTTCAGAATTATCCCGATGACTATGCGGTGATTCAGCAGCTGGCCAAAGATCAGCAGCTGACCGTGCGGATTGCCTACAACCTGTTTACCCAGAAGCCCAAAGAAGAACTGAGCGACTTCAGAAACTGGACCAGCTCGGTGTCACTGCATCAGGGCGATGACTTCCTCCGTCACAACGGTGCCGGGGAAATGCTGGTGTTCTCCGCCGCGGATTTCGAGGATTTTCTTGAGCCCCGTCCTGACCTGCCCGCCAGTATGGAGGCAGAGCTGGAACCGGTGGTACGGCATCTGGTTGAGCAGCGCTGGCCCTTCCGCCTGCACGCCACCTACAACGAGTCGATCTCGCGCATGCTGGACGTGTTCGAGAAGGTCAACCGCGACATCCCCTTCAATGGCCTGCCGTGGTTCTTCGATCACGCCGAAACCATCACCCCGCAGAATATTGAGCGGGTACGGGCACTGGGAGGCGGCATCGCTATTCAGGACCGCATGGCCTTTCAGGGCGAATACTTCGTTGATCGTTATGGCCATCAGGCGGCGGAGCAGACCCCGCCGATCAAACGCATGCTGGCTGAAGGCGTGCCGGTCGGAGCGGGCACCGATGCTACCCGCGTGTCCAGCTACAACCCCTGGACGTCGCTGTACTGGCTGGTCAGTGGCCGCACCGTCGGTGGCACGGCGTTGTATCCGGAAGGGCTGTCGCGGGATACCGCACTGCAGCTGTTTACTCACGGCAGTGCCTGGTTTTCGTCGGAGCAGGGCAAGAAAGGTCAGATCAAAGTGGGTCAACTGGCAGACCTGATTGCCCTGTCCGGCGACTTTTTTACGGTGGAAGAGGAAGCCATCAAGTGGCTGGAGTCGGTACTGACGGTGGTCGATGGCAAGGTGGTGTATGCCGCCGAAGAGTTCGATGACCTGTGTCCGCCCAGTGTGCCGGTCATGCCTGACTGGTCGCCGGTACACAAGGTGCCCGGCCACTGGCGCCCGGCCTCGCCCCTGCTGAAGCAGGTGCACCAGTGCTCAGGCCCCTGTGCGGTGCATGCCCACAGTCATGATCGGGTACGCACGGCCAATGTGCCGGTCAGTGATTTTCAGGGCTTCTGGGGCGCCTTTGGCTGTTCCTGTTTCGCCTTCTGAAGACCGCTCAGTCCTGACTGAATCACACAGTGCTTTTGCGTGTCGCTGATGGGCAGTGGTGCAGGTATCCCCGGCATCATGCTCATCGCGACAGCGTCCCCGGCTGTGCAGGAGTTGCCCCTATGGTTGCCGTTTTTCCCTCCGTGCCTGCTGTCCGGTACGGGCTCTGTGCTGCGTTGCTGCTGTCGCTGTTGCCCTCTGCCGGGGCCGTCGCGGCAACAGCCGATCAGCCACTGCTGAACTGGTCTGTGCTCAATCGCAATTACCTGATCAGCAGCGCGTATCGTGGCGCTGATCAGGGGCGTCCTTATCGGCGGGAATGGGCACACGGTCTGCTGGCGGATGTGCAGTCAGGCTATACCCCCGGGGTACTGGGGCTGGGGGCGGATGTGCACGGCTTTGCCGGTTACAGGCTGGACAGCCAGCGCGGCCACGCGGGGACCGGGCTGCTGGCGGCCGACAGCGACGGCGGCAGTGTGGATAGTTACGGCAGCAGTGGCGGGGCGGTGAAGCTGCGAATGCGGCAAACGGTGGTGAAATACGGCGAGATGAGCGTCGCGACGCCGGTGTTTGCGACCGCCGACAAGCGCCTGCAACCTGAGTATGCCACCGGCTTCTGGCTGCAAAGCGATGATCTGCCGCGGCTTAGTCTGCAGGCAGGGCATTTTACGGCTTTCAAGAATCAGGATGCTTCGACCGCGCACGGCGAGTTCAGCGGTTATGGGGCGACTACCGCGGGCAGTGCCATCAGTCTGGCGGGCGCCCGCTGGAAGATCAGCGATACCCTGCGCACGGCAGTGTTTGTGTCGCAGCTGGATGACACCTGGCGCCAGAGTTATCTCAATCTCAACTGGCAGCAGCAGGGGCTCAGCCTCGATGGCAACCTTTATCGCAGTCGTGATCAGGGGCGGCGTCGTGCTGGCGCCATCGATACCCTGGCCTACAGCGTGGCGGCCCGTTATCAGCGGGCAGCGCACGGGATCATGCTGGCCTATCAGAAAATCAATGGCGATACGCCGTTCGACTTTGTCGGTGGTGACTCCATCGCACTGGCTAACTCCATCAAATATGCCGACTTCAACGGCGCCCATGAACGTTCACTACAGGCCCGTTATGACTTCGACTTCGCTGCGCTGGGCATCCCCGGCCTGAGTCTGATGGCACGCTACGTCAAAGGCTGGGGCATCGATGGCACCCATGCCGAGGCAGGCGGTGCCTATAACCCGTTCGACAGTACCAGCGGCGACTATCAGCCTCAGCAGGGGCAGGGCGGCAAACACTGGGAGCGTGATCTGCAGGTGCGCTATCAGGTGCCTGCCGGTCCCTTTAAGGATCTGTCGCTGTCACTGGCGGAGGTAGGCCATCGCGGCAACGCCGCCCAGGGTGGCGCCAACATCGAACGTCTGTATCTGTTGCTGCAATACCCGTTACAAGGAAGCCTCTGATCATGGCCACGGTTGTTCACTCCCCCTGGAGCCCGCTGCGTCACACGCCCTTTCGCTGGCTGTGGCTGGCCAGTATCGCCTCCAACATCGGCACCTGGATGCATGAGGTCGGCGCAGGCTGGCTGATGACGTCGCTGTCGACGAACCCGCTGCATGTGGCGCTGGTGCAGGTGGCCGGCTCGCTGCCCATGTTCTTTCTGGCCCTGCCGGCGGGGGCGCTGGCCGATATCGTCGATAAGCGGCGCTACCTGTTAGCGGTGCAGTGCTGGATGGCGCTGGTGGCGATGGCGCTGGCGGCGCTGACGCTGCTGGGGCTGGTCAATGTACCGCTGCTACTGCTGCTGACCCTCGGTATGGGCGTCGGCACCGCACTGATGATGCCGGCCTGGTCGGCACTGACTCCGGAGCTGGTGGATAAGGCCGATCTGCCGGCCGCCATCGCGCTGTCCAGTGTCGGCGTCAATCTGGCGCGAGCCGTGGGGCCGGCCATGGCCGGTGTGCTGGTCAGCCTGAGTGGCCCGTGGCTGACCTTCGCCCTGAATGGCGCGTCGTTTCTGGCGGTCATCAGTGTGCTGTGGTCATGGCGGCGTCAGCGGGCGGCGCTGGTATTACCGGCTGAGCGGTTGCTCGGGGCGATTCGTGCGGGCTGGCGCTACAGCTGTTCGTCACGTCCGTTACAGGCCGTACTGGTACGGGCGCTGGCGTTCTTCTTTGGCGCCAGCGGGGCGATGTCGATGCTGCCGCTGATCGTCAGGCAGGAGCTGCACGGTACTGCCGCTGACTTCGGCATCCTGCTTGGCAGTGTCGGTGTGGGTGCGGTGGCTGGCGCCATGCTGCTGCCTGCCATTCGTCGTCACCTGCATAACGACCGGCTGGTGGTGCTGGCCTCGGTGCTGTACGCACTGGTGATCTTTGCCCTGGCCTTTGTCCGCGAGTTGCTGTTGCTGATCCCGGTCATGCTGGTCAGCGGTGCGGCCTGGATTGCCGTACTGTCGAGCCTGCAGGTGGCGGCACAAACCTCGGTACCCAGCTGGGTTAAGGCGCGGGCACTGGCGGTCTACATTCTGGTGTTCTTCGGCAGTCTGGCCGGCGGCAGCATGCTTTGGGGCAGTATCGCCAGCCACAGTTCCATCACGTATGCCCTGTGCATCGCCGCCACGGCTTTGCTGCTTGGCCTGTGCCTGACGCCACTGTTCTCGCTGCCGGGTAAGGACGCGGATGATCTGGCCCCGTCACTGCACTGGCCGGCCCCGGTCGCGCTGGACAGTGCCGACCATGACCGTGGCCCGGTGATGATCAGCGTCGAGTACCGCATTGCCGAGGCCGACTGGGCCGTCTTTCAGCAAGCAATGGCAGAAGTGCGGCGGATGCGTCAGCGCAACGGTGCCTTTTCCTGGGGGCTGGTGCAGGACAGCGAGGATGCGCAGTGCTGGCAGGAGTTTTTCTTCGATGAGTCGTGGCTTGAGCATCTGCGTCACCACGGCCGCGTGACGCGGGCCGAACAACGGATTGAGGCCCATGCCCGGCGGCTACAGATGGCTGGCACGCCGGTGCGAATCCGTCATCTGCTGGCGCCCGCCGTCCTTAAAAGTTCGCCCTCGTCAGCCGGATGAGGGGATGACCGATCGTGGCAGGTGTGCCACAGACGGTGCGGTACTGACGCGTGGATTTGCGTCAGCCATTTCATGATCAGGAGTCAATGTGATGCAACCTTACAACCGCCTCAATAAAGACGATGCCGTCGTCCTGCTGGTAGACCACCAGACCGGTCTGATTTCACTGGTGCAGGACTTCACCCCCAACGAGTTCAAGAACAACGTGCTGGCGCTGGCTGATCTGGCCAGGTTCTTCCAGCTGCCGACCATTCTTACCACCAGTTTCGAGCAGGGCCCCAACGGGCCGCTGGTGCCTGAGCTGAAGGAAATGTTCCCCAGTGCGCCCTACATCGCCCGCCCCGGCCAGATCAATGCCTGGGATAACGCGGATTTTGTCGCCGCGGTGAAGGCCACCGGTCGCAAGCAGCTGATCATCGCCGGTGTGGTCACCGATGTCTGTGTGGCGTTCCCTACCCTGTCGGCGCTGGCAGAAGGCTTTGATGTGTTTGTGGTGACCGATGCCTCCGGCACCTTCGACAAAACCGTGCAGCAGGCGGCCTGGGCACGCATGAGTGCCGCCGGTGCGCAGATGATGAACTGGTTTGCCGTGGCCTGTGAGCTGCACCGTGACTGGCGCAATGACATTGAGGGGCTCGGGCATCTGCTGTCTGAGCGGATTCCTAATTACCGCAATCTGATGAACAGCTACGCAGCGCTGACCGCCCGCTAACGGGCCCGCCTGTCGCCGTCAGCCCGGTGGGGCTGATGGCTTCACCGTATTATCAATCCCCAGACGGAGACACTGCCGATGAGCAAGATGACCCATGCTAATGGTGCGCCGGTCACCGATAACCTCAATATTCAGACGGCGGGCCCGCGTGGCCCTGCGCTGTTGCAGGACATCTGGCTGCTGGAAAAGCTGGCGCACTTCGACCGTGAAGTCATCCCTGAGCGGCGCATGCACGCCAAGGGGGCTGGTGCCTATGGCCGCTTTACCGTCACCGCCGATATCAGCCGTTACAGCAAAGCCGCTGTGTTTGCCGGAGTGGGTAAGGAGACGCCGGTGTTTGTGCGTTTCTCCACGGTGGCTGGTGAGCGAGGCGCGGCCGATGCCGAGCGCGATATTCGCGGCTTTGCCGTCAAGTTCTATAGTGAAGAAGGCAACTGGGACGTGGTGGGCAATAACACGCCGGTGTTCTTCTTCCGTGACCCGATGCGCTTCCCTGATCTTAATCACGCGGTCAAACGTGACCCCCGTACCGGCCTGCGCAGTGCTACATCGAACTGGGATTTCTGGACGCTGCTGCCGGAAGCCCTGCACCAGATCACCATCGTCATGAGTGACCGTGGTATCCCCAGCAGTTATCGCCATATGCATGGTTTTGGCAGCCACACTTTCAGCATGATCAACGCTGCCAATGAACGGGTGTGGGTGAAGTTTCATTTTGTCTGCCAGCAGGGCATTGCCGGTCTTAGTGATGCCGCAGCCGAAGCCGTCATCGGTAAGGACCGTGAAAGCCATCTGCGAGACCTGTACGACAGCATTGAGCGCAAGGACTTCCCGCGCTGGACCCTGTGCATTCAGGTGATGAGTGAGGAGCAGGCTGCCAGTCATCCGCACAATCCTTTTGATCTGACCAAGGTCTGGCCACATGCCGACTATCCGCTGATGGAGGTTGGTGTACTGGAGCTGAACCGCAACCCGGATAACCACTTCGCTGAAGTGGAGCAGGCGGCGTTTTCCCCCGCCAATGTGGTGCCGGGGATTGGCTTCTCACCTGACAAGATGCTGCAGGCGCGGCTGTTTTCCTATGGGGATGCGCAGCGTTACCGGCTGGGAGTCAACTTCAACAGCATTCCGGTCAACGCGCCCAAATGTCCGTTCCACAGTTATCACCGTGACGGTGCCATGCGTACCGACGGCAACAGCGGCTCGACCCTGGCCTATTACCCCAACAGCTTTGGTGAGTGGCAGGATAATCCGCAACATGCCGAGCCGCCGTTAGCGCTGCACGGTGATGCGCGGGCCTGGGATCACCGGGTGGATGACGACCACTATGAGCAGCCGGGCCAGCTGTTCCGCCTGATGACACCTGCCCAGCAGCAGGTGCTGTTTGATAACACTGCGCGGGCCATGGGCGATGCGCCACTGGCCATCAAACAGCGGCATATCGACAACTGCAGCAAGGCCGACCCTGCATACGGCGCCGGTGTTGCTACTGCGCTTGAGCGCCTGTCCAGCTGACACTGACAACATGATCCCCGTCGACCACCTGCGGCGTTGTCGGGTGTCGACTTTTCTGGCCAGACCTCCGATACCCGGGGTCTGGCTTTTTTTTTTGTGCTGAATTATTTTCTGGTTTGTTAGTTTTAAAAAATAGAAATGCTGTTTTATAAAACGCTTTCCCCTGCCTCGGCCTTTCATTAGAGTGATGCTGGTCGCATAAGCGACTCGCTTCCATGGTGTTGCTGCACAACTCGAACATGCCGCGTTGTATCACCAATAAACTTAATAAAGGCGCAACCATGACTTCAGTTCGTAAATTCGCTTATCCGTTAAGCCGCCTCAGCCTCTGCTGTGTATTGCTGGCTCCCTTTTCTGCCTGGGCGGCCACCACAGGCTGTGACCCCACCCAGTTCGGTGCCCGCGGCGATGGCCAGACCGTCAATACACAAGCACTGCAACAGGCCATTGATCAGTGCAGCCAGCAGGGTGGTGGGACCGTTGAGCTGGGCGAGGGGGTGTGGCTGAGTGGCCCGCTGCAGCTCAAAAATGATGTCACCCTGCATCTGGCCGATGGCAGTGTGCTGCAGGCGACCAACGTCAACAAAGACTTTGTCGCGGCCTTTATCGGCGCTCCGGCGCAGGCCGGAGAGGCGTTTATTCTGGCTAATGGCGTCAGCAATGTGGCCATTACAGGTTCAGGGACGGTGGATGGCAAAGGCGCTCAGGACTGGTGGCCGGAAGCCATGATGGTGCGCAAGCGCGTGCGGGGTGGAGACACTGACTACTTCAAGCAGCGCTTCCCCGGTGTGCCTCTGGCCAACGGGATGCCCAGACCCTGGCTGGTTGAGTTCAACGACACCCATAACGCCCGGATCGGCGGGATACTGGCGACCAATTCACCGATGTGGAATATCGTCATCCGCAACAGTGAGCAGATTGAGCTGAACGGCACCCGGGTGATCAACCCCGAAGACTCGCCCAACAGCGATGGCGTCGACATCGTTTCGTCACGTCATGTCACCCTGACGCATCTGGATATTGATACCGGTGATGACAATGTGGCGATCAAGTCAGGGTTGCCCGGTTTGAAAACCACGACGCAACCCAGTCAGGATATTGTTGTAACCCGTTCCATCATGCGCCGTGGCCACGGTATTTCCATCGGCAGTGAAACCGCCAATGGCATCCG
Organism: Pokkaliibacter sp. MBI-7; assembly: GCF_029846635.1. Classification (NCBI taxonomy): domain Bacteria; kingdom Pseudomonadati; phylum Pseudomonadota; class Gammaproteobacteria; order Oceanospirillales; family Balneatrichaceae; genus Pokkaliibacter; species Pokkaliibacter sp. MBI-7. The sequence goes on from NZ_JARVTG010000001.1 coordinate 3,632,432, forward strand.
TAATATCACCGTGTCTCATGTGCGTTTTTATGGCACGGAGAATGGCGTCAGGGTGAAGTCTGCCCGTGACCGTGGCGCCGATATCGGCCCTATCACCGCCAGCCATCTGCAGATGGAAAACGTTATTACACCGATCCTGATCACCGAAAGCTACAGCGGCCAGTCAGGCATAGGTGACGGTAAGATCAGCGCCCTCGACAGCGCGCCGGTCACTGCCACCACGCCCTATATTCATGATGTGACCGTGGAATACCTGACGGCCACCGGCGCAAAAAATGCCGGTTTCCTCAGTGGCTTGCCCGAAGCACCGCTGAAACAGATCACCCTGCATCAGGTCAGTATTGATGCCAGCGAGCAGGGGCTGCTGACTCGCTATGTCGAGGCGGCGATTCGCAGCAGCAAAATCAGTAATCAGGCCGGGGAAGGGGTGGTCAGCGGCCCCGAGGCTAGCCTGACGATGGCCAACTAGGTCGCGGTTGCTGCCCGCAGATGCATGCGGGTGGTTGTGGCACAGGGCCGCCGGGAACCTGGACGGCGGCACTGTGATGCCGGTGACAGAGAAATTCTGTGGCGGATGAGCGCAGTGTCACCATTCTGATCTATTCTTCTCCTATCTTGAGATCCCCATGCTGCACTGCCGTTGCGCGGTGGTGCGTCGTTGTCATGTTGCCGGAGAGTCTGTGTGAAACCCAACATCCTCACCACCTGGGTCATTGCACCGCTGTTGTTTGCTGTTTTCTTCGTCGTTTTCATTCTTATCGCGGTGTTCGATGTGCAGCGTGACGCGGAGAACACCGCGGAGCAGATGATGCATCAGACCGGGGAATACCTGCAGTCGACCATGATGGTGTTACAGAAGCTCAATACCATCGCTGATGCGCCCTGTAGTGACAGCTTTATTGAGCGGCTGCGGGTGGAGGTGTTCAAGAGTGACAGCGTACGCGATATCGCCTATGTCGATGGCAACAAGGTGCTGTGCTCGGCAGGATCGGGCTTCCTAAAATCCGGCGGGCTGCTCGACAAGGAAGATCTGCAAGGTGCTATGGAGCGCAAGTTCTGGTTTAACCTGCAGCTGATGCAGGCTGGCGTGCGGGTCAGCGTGACTGCGCAGCAGCTGGGCAACTACGTCATCGTCGAATACCCCGGCCACTTCCAGAGCACGATCGCGTCCAGTGCCTATGATTCCGCTGTGGTCGCGGTCTTCCCTGACAGCAGCTACTACTTCGCCTACGGCAATAAAGACATCACCCGCATACTGCAGCGCCCCTTTGTGCTGGGGGGCGGAGTGGCTTGCAGTGATGACCCGCGCACCTACTGCGTCGCGGTGGAGATGCATGATGCCGAGATGCTGACGGCCGCATTGCCGCTGCTGACACTGGGGCTGGTGCTCAGCTTCCTGCTGGCCCTGCTCGGTAAATCACTGGCGGATCAGATGCTGGCCAAGCGCTATTCGCTGCAGGGCAGGGTCAAGCGGGCACTGGAGAAAGAGCCGCAGAACTTCTATTGCGTGTTCCAGCCGATTGTTGAGCTGAGCAGCGGCAAGACCATGGGCTGCGAGGTGCTGGCGCGCTTTCAGGATGATATCGGCGGGCTGTCGCCCATCGACTTTATCCCGGTGGTGCAGCAGATGCGCCAGACCTGGAAATTTACCGAGCTGATCATGGCCCGTGCGGTGGAGGAACTGAACCGTTGCGATTTTCAGGGGAGGGCCTTCTATGCATCCTTCAACGTCTTCCCTGAGGATCTGAGCAAAGACCGGGCAGAAATTATCAGCACCTCCAAACCGCTGGCGGCGGCACTGAATTCCTCCTTTGATGTGGTGATCGAAATTCTCGAAACCTCTATCGACTACGGTTCGGGCATGCATGAGAGTCTCGAATTTCTGCGCAAGATGGGCGTGCGGATCGCCATTGATGACTTCGGCACCGGCCATTCCAACCTCAATATGCTGATCAACTTCGAGGCCGATCTGCTCAAGATTGACCGCTCCTTTGTTGATGGCTCGGAAGATCCTGAATCGGTGCGCGCCAAGATTCTGCCGATCATGGTAGAAATCGCTGATACCGCAGGCCTGAAAAAGATCGCCGAGGGCATCGAGACGCAGGAGCAGGCAGATCACGTCATGAGCGTCGGGGTCGAGCTGGGGCAGGGTTACTTCTTTAGCCGGCCGGTGTCGGCTGAGGTACTGATGAACTACGTGCAGAACCACTGACCGCCGTGGGGCCCGAGAACGCCTGCCGCGCTGCAGGCGTTACCGCTGAGCCCGGCAGTGCCGGGTTTTGCTTTTGTTCTCTTCACCTCGCCTCGCTTCTACTGTCTTCAATCACCTTTCTGCGTTCCCTGCTGTCGTGCCGTGCTGTTGCCATAGTGGCTGAGCAGTGTTGCATGAGCCGCCTTATACCGGGCTTGTTCATCTAATGCGCAAAACATACTATGTCATACAAGTTGTTTTTCGCATTGACCCTAACCGGCTGAGATGGAGCACAGAGAATGGACAAGATTGACGTGATGGTGGTGTGGCCCAATCGTCCTGAGCAGATGAAGATACTGGAGCACACCTATCGGTTGCATCGCTACGACCAGGCCAGTGCTGCGGAAAAGGACGTGATGGTGCGTGAAATCGGGGCGCGCATCCGTGCCGTGGTTACCACCCACGGCGGTGGCTTTGAACAGTCACTGCTGGATCGTCTGCCCAATCTGGAAATTGTGACCTCCGCCAGCGTGGGTCTGGACACCCTCTGCGTCGATGGCTGTAAGGCGCGCGGTATTCCGGTGACCAATACCCCGGACGTGCTGACCGATGACGTGGCCGATATGGCCATGATGCTGTTGCTTGCCACCGTGCGGCGGTTGCTGCCCGGTGTGAACTGGATAAGCTCCGGTGACTGGCAGAGCAAGGGCATGATGCCGCTGAATACCGCCATTCGCGGTAAAAAGCTGGGGATTGTCGGTCTTGGCCGGATCGGCAAGGCCATCGCCCGGCGGGCAGAAGCCTTTGGCATGGAGGTCTGCTATTACGGCCGCAAGCCGCAGGCTGATGTGCCTTACCGTTACTTCGATGATCTGTGTGCGCTGGCGGAGGCTGTCGATATTCTTGCACCGGCCGTTCCCGGTGGTCCGGAAACCGAAGGGCTGATCAGCCGTGACGTGCTGGAAGCCATAGGTCCGCAGGGTTACTTCATCAATATCGCCCGGGGTTCGGCGGTGGATGAGTCTGCGCTGGTGGAACTGCTGCAGCAGGGCAGGCTGGCGGGAGCCGGGCTGGATGTCTTCGTCAATGAGCCGCATGTTCCGGCGGCACTGCTGAGCATGAGCAATGTCGTGCTGCAGCCCCATTGTGCCAGCGGTACGGTGGAAACCCGGGCGGCCATGGCCCAGCTGGTGGTGGATAATCTGGCCGCCCATTTTGCTGGCAAGCCGCTACTGACACCGGTGTAACGGCTGCCTGACGGGCAGCACGCTGGACGGGCAACGCCGGGGTATGACGCGAGCGTTCTGCGTTCTGCGTTCTGCGTTCTGCGTTCTGCGTTGTGCAGGCTGTCAGCCTGCGGCGGCACAGGGCTCGGCCCGGTCGCTGAGGCGGATGAAGTCTGCCGTCAGTGCCAGCAGCAGAGCGGCACCGCCAACCGCGAAAATCAGCTGATAATTCTGCTGAAAATGGCTGAACAGAAAGGAATAGCCGTAGCCGCCGATAGCCTGAAACAGTGCAAAGGCGGTAGTCGCGCGACTCCAGGCCGCACGTTGCTGGCCGTGATCATGGGGAATGAGTTCATGAATACGGCCGAGCACCAGCGGCACTATCCCCGGTGTAAAGGCGCCGAGAATAACCGTCGCAACGATCAGGCTGAGGTTGCTCTGGCTGAAGGCCAGCAGGGCTGCCGCCATCAATTGCAGCAACAGGGCAAGGCGATAGGCCGTCCTGAAGCCGATATGATCCGCTGTTTGTCCGCAGATGACCGGGCCGACAATTGCGGCCAGACCATAGAGTACCCAGTAGCGGGCGCCGGTCATCGCGCCCTGGTGCAGGCCGCGGGCAATAAAGTCCACCAGCAGCATCATGGCCGGTACGATGCCAAGCGCATTAGCAGCGTACTGGGCATAGAGCAGCTTCAGCGACAGCGCAGAATGTTGCCGGTGGACCGCTGACGGGCCTGCGCTGGAAGCGGGGGCTGAGGTTGTGGGCCAGCCGAACCAGCTGATGGCGGTCAGCAGCAAGGATACGCCACCCAGCCCGAGCCAGGTCTGCTGCAGACCCAGGTGCAGCAGTTCGGGAACCAGCGTGCCGGAGGCCGCGATACCGGCGCCTAGGCCGAGAAAGATCATCCCGCTGACGAAACCGCGCCGTACGGCAGGAATGTGCGGCAGGATGGTAGTCGCGACCAGAATCATGATGGCACCGCCAGCGACACCGGAAATAAAACGCCAGACGAAGAACCAGCCCACCGACAGCGGCCAGGCACAGGCAATGAAGGCGATGCTCGCTGCCACCATCAGCCAGCGCAAGGCATGATGATTACCGAGCCGCGTGGCCAGAGGCCGGCCACTTACGGCACCCACCAGATAGCCGGCAAAGTTGGCCGCCGCCAGGGTGACGACACTGGTGGCAGGAAACCAGTGCTGTTCAATCAGCGCAGGGATCAGTGGGGTATAGGCAAAGCGGGCCAGACCAATGCCGACCAGGCTGGCACAGATGCCTGCCAGTGTGGCAAACAGGGCCTGACGGTCGAGTATGGTGGTCACGGGAGGGGAGCTAGACATGTTCGGTTTCTCCTGATGGCAGGGTCAGGGCGGGCAGCCCGAGCAGGGAAAGTACCGGCTGGATACTGTCCAGCAGAAGCTCCCGGCTGGGGTTCACCCGTGCCAGTACCCGGATACCGAGTACAACGGCGAGCAATGTGGTGGCTGCCTGATGTGCAGTGAGCCTGTGCAGGGCAGGGATACCATCGCGGATACGTTCGATGGTGCGTTCAAAGAACGCCTGCATCTGTGCCAGCTCGGCGTTGATAGCCTGACGCAGATCCGGGTCATCGCTGCTGGCTTCCAGCGCTGAGTTCACCAGCAGGCAACCGCGGTGCAGCGGGTCGGCCAGCGAACGCTGGATGGTTTCGGCAAAGAAGGCGGTGATGGCCTGTTCTGCAGGCTGTTGCTGTTCCATACGCTGGATGCGCTCGCGTAACGAGCGATCCAGATAATGTTCCAGCGCCCGGCGAAACAGCGCGCGCTTATCGCCAAAGGCATTGTAGAGGCTTGGTTGAGTCAGGCCGGTAACACGCACCAGATCACGGGTTGACGTGGCTTCATAGCCTTTGCTCCAGAACGCATCACTCACCAGCTGCAGAATCTGATCCTCATTGAACGCGCGTGGTCTTGGCATGCTGTGGCTCCCAGATGGCAGATAGGTTTTATATCAGTCGATATGAAACAATTTATTATGTCGATCGATATAAAAAACAAGGCCCACTGTCGGGAATGTCGTCATTCGCGTCGGCATGCCGCTAGCAAAAATGCTTTCCCGTTGCCTCCCGTCATCACTTTGTCATCATTCTGCGTCAGGCTGCACTGCTATATATGAAAATTCATATATAAAATCAGTCCGAATCACTGGCCAGAGATAGGTTCAAATAACAGCAATGGCGTGCCAGTGCCGGGCTGAATATCTGGAAATTCATATTTATACGTAACGGCAGAACGGAACTGACCTGAGGCATGACTGAACTACTCACTCCCACTCTGGTATTCAAGGCGCTGGCGGATGACACCCGGGTGCGGCTGATGCTGCTGATCACACGGGAAACGGAACTCTGCGTGTGTGAGCTGATGTGCGCGCTGGAAGAAAGCCAGCCGAAAATTTCCCGCCATCTGGCGCAGTTACGCAGTGCCGGGCTGCTGGCGGATCGCCGTCAGGGCCAGTGGGTTTACTACCGGCTGCACCCGGCCCTGCCCGACTGGGTGCATGAGATGTTGCAGTCGACGCTGGCCGCCAACCGCTTCTGGCTGAGCCCGGAAGTGCAGCGCCTGCAGGTGATGAATGACCGGCCCGCACGTTGCTGCTGAGTGCGCAGAGCACCCCTTTTCTGACTGTCTGGCCGGGCTGAACCGGCTATGGAGCAAATTATGAGCAAGCCAATCAAAGTAGGTATCAACGGTTTTGGCCGCATCGGCCGGCTGGCGCTGCGTGCAGCCTGGGACCGTGAGCTGTTCGAGGTGGTGCAGATCAACGATCCGGCTGCCGATGCGGCTACTTTCGCCCACCTGCTGAACTTCGACTCGGTACACGGGCGCTGGTCACGGGAGGCCAGCAGCGAAGGCGAGGTGATGATCATCGAAGGCAAGCGCATTCAGGTCAGCAGCAACAAGGCCATCGCCGATACCGACTGGTCTGGCTGCGATGTGGTGATTGAAGCCAGCGGTAAGATGAAGACGGTGGAGGTGCTGCAGGCCTATCTGCAGCAGGGCGTCAAACGGGTAGTCGTCAGCGCACCAGTGAAGGAAGCCGGTGCACTGAATATCGTCATGGGCGTCAATGATCACCTCTATAATCCGGCTCTACACCGCATTGTCACCGCGGCGTCCTGCACCACCAACTGTCTGGCGCCGGTGGTCAAGGTGATCCACGAACAGCTGGGTATCCGTCATGGCTCCATCACCACCATTCATGATCTGACCAATACCCAGAGCATTCTGGATCAGCCGCACAAGGATCTGCGCCGTGCCCGTGCCTCAGGTATGAGCCTGATCCCCACCACCACCGGCTCAGCGACGGCAATTGCCGAAATCTTCCCGGAGCTGCGTGGGCGGCTGAACGGTCACGCGGTGCGGGTGCCACTGGCCAACGCCTCGCTGACCGACTGTGTGTTTGAAGTCGAGCGCGCCACCTCGGCAGAAGAGGTTAACAGCCTGCTGCAGAACGCCGCCGCCAACGAGCTGCAGGGCATTCTGGGGTTTGAAACCCGGCCGCTGGTGTCGATGGATTACCGCACCGACCCCCGTTCCTCAATCATTGATGCGCTGTCGACCATGGTGATCAACCAGACTCAGGTGAAGATCTACGCCTGGTACGACAACGAGTGGGGCTATGCCAACCGTACCGTCGAGCTGGCGGCAAAGGTCGGACGCGCTGATCAGGCAGGCGGTTGATATGGCTGCGGCGCTGTCCCGACTGGCTCCTGAGGTACGTCAGTACCTGCTGATCACCGGTAATTACTGGGCCTTTACTCTGACCGACGGCGCCCTGCGCATGCTGGTGGTGCTGCACTTTGACAGCCTGGGTTACCGCCCACTGCAGATCGCGCTGCTGTTTCTGTTCTACGAGCTGTTCGGGGTGATCACCAATCTGGTGGGGGGCTATCTCGGCGCCCGGCTGGGGCTGAACCGCACCATGAACCTGGGCCTGCTGCTGCAGGTGGTGGCCCTGCTGATGCTGGCGGTGCCCGCCGCCAGCCTCACTGTGCCCTGGGTGATGGCGGCGCAGGCGCTGTCGGGGATTGCCAAGGATCTCAACAAGATGAGCGCCAAAAGTGCCATCAAGACGCTGATCCCGGCGGGCCAGCAGGGCCGGCTGTATCAGTGGGTAGCGTTGCTGACCGGCTCCAAGAATGCCCTCAAGGGTGTCGGCTTCTTCCTTGGTGGTGCCTTGCTGGTGCTGCTTGGCTTCAAGGGCGCGGTGCTCGCGATGGCCGCCGTGCTGGGCGTGATCTGGCTGGCCAGTCTGGTGATGCTGCGCAGTGATCTGGGCAAGGCCAAAGCCAAACCCAAATTCAGCGATATGTGGTCTAAAAGCCGTGCCATCAACGTGCTGTCAGCGGCCCGGCTGTTTCTGTTCGGGGCGCGTGATGTGTGGTTCGTGGTGGCCTTGCCGGTGTATCTCAGTCAGGTCTTTGGCTGGGATTTCTGGTCGGTCGGCGGCTTTATGGCGCTGTGGGTGATGGGCTATGGCGTGGTGCAGTCAGTGGCGCCCTGGCTGACGGGCAAGAAGCAGGGGCGGGTGCCGGATGGCCGTGCGGCCTGCCTCTGGGCTCTGCTGCTGACCGCCATTCCGGCACTGATTGCACTGGGCCTTGGTAGCGGGCAGGACGCGCACTGGGTGCTGATCGGCGGGCTACTGGTGTTCGGTGTGCTGTTTGCCATCAACTCCTCGCTGCACAGTTATCTGATCGTCTCCTATGCCAAGGAAGACGGCGTCTCGCTGGACGTGGGCTTCTATTACATGTCCAATGCCATGGGCCGGCTGCTTGGCACCCTGCTGTCGGGCTGGCTGTACCAAAGTCAGGGACTGGCCTGCTGCCTGTGGGTATCCGCGCTGTTCGTGTTGCTGGCGGCGATACTGTCGGTGGGACTGCCACGGCACAAAACAAAAGTGGGCGGGGCAGGAACATAACGGCGGGCGGGTAGTCTGAACGCAGACGGCCCGGTAGCGGGCCGATGCGGCTGGCACTTTCCCGGCCCCTGTCCACCATTTTGTTTTCTGGCAACGTCAGTCAGCCTGTCGCACTGGCGTGCCATTCCCAACCAAGGAGTTTTTGATGAAAACCACCCCGGCCCTCTGGCAGTCCGTTATGCGGGGTTCGCTGCTGACCCCCATGCTGCTAGGCCTGAGCATGGCCGCACAGGCAGAAGAGCTGCCCGCACCGATCAAGGCGATGGAAGCCAGGGGGCTGCGTATCATGGGCAGCTTCGATGCGCCTGCCGGGCTCAAGGGGTACGCTGCGGAATACCAGAAGCAGGGGCTGGCACTGTATCTCACCGCCGATGGTCAGCATGTGCTGACCGGGCAGCTGCTGGATGCCAGCGGTAAGGACATGACCCGCGCGCCGCTGGAGCAGCTGGTGTACAAACCCATGTCGGCACAGACCTGGCAGGATCTGCAGAACACCCGCTGGATTCAGGATGGCCGCACCGATGCACCGCGCGTGCTGTATATGTTCACCGATGCCAACTGCCCGTACTGCCACCAGTTCTGGGAAATGTCACGGCCGTGGGTCGCCAGCGGCAAGGTACAGATTCGCCATATTCTGGTGGGTATTATCCGCGCTGACAGTAAGAACAAGGCAGCCACCCTGCTGTCTGCCCAAGACCCGGTCACAGCACTGAAGGACTATGAGGACTCGCCGTCCAGTCAGCGGGCTAAAAGTGATGCGGAAGTGCCTGCGGCCATCGGTAAGCAGCTGGATGCCAACCTGGCCCTGATGTCATCGCTGGGGCTGAATGCCACGCCCTCCATTCTTTATCTCGATGACAACCAGATTCTGCAGGCGCAGCGCGGTGTGCCCGGTGAGCTGACCATTGACAGTGTCATGGGGCCGCAATAAGCGCACTGCGACCAGTGCCGCCGCTCACACCGCGAGCGGCGGGGCAAAATGCTGGCGTACCAGCGTCACAAAGCTCTGCAGCAAGGCGGACTGATCATCACGCCGACGGCTCATGATGATGGGCGACACCAGCCCTGATTCGGCAATCGGCACGTACACCAGATCATCGCGGTGCATCCGCTGCACCACCGATGGCACCAGCGTAATCCCCATCCCTGCAGTGACCAGACCGATGGCGGTCTGCAATTCGTTGGCAAACTGCGCCACCTGAATCTGGTGACCATGGCTGCGGAAGGCTTCGATCACATGGTCGGCATAGCTCGGTCGCGGACGCCCGGGGTAGAGCACAAACGGTTCGCGGGCCAGCTCCCGCAGGCTGACCTGTTCGCCGATCAGACGATGGCCCACCGGCAGCGCGGCCACCAGCGGGTCTTCGGTCAGCACCTCCTGAATCACGCTGGGGTCATCGATGATGATGCGGCCAAAACCGATATCGATACGGCCATTCTTCAGTGCCTCCACCTGCTGCAGCGTGGTGGATTCTGTCAGCCCTACATCCAGCTCGGCATCACGACGCAACGCCCGGATCAGCTCCGGCAGGGCGCCGTACAGGGTCGAGGGGGCAAAACCAATACCGAACCAGCGCCGCTGGCCAAGGCCAATACGACGGGTGCTTTCGCTGATCTCACCGAGCTGCGACAGCAACTGGGTGGTGTGCTGGTAGAAATAGCGCCCGGCCTTGGTCAGCTTCAGCGGGCGGGAGTCCCGTTCGATCAGGCTGACGCCCAGCTCTTCCTCCAGCTGCTGAATCTGACGGCTGAGCGGCGGCTGAGCAATATGCAGACGCTCGGCGGCGCGGGTGAAATTGAGGGTTTCGGCTACGGCATGAAAGTACCGCAGGTGTCGAAGCTCCATGATACCTCCAGGGTATTGTAGGCAACCAAAACGATATTAGACGCCATACGAAAGGGGAGGCAACATCGGCACATAACAACAAACAACCTTGTGGATATGCCATGCACGAGTTCGCCATCACCGCGGTAGAAACCTTACTGGTTGATCTGCCCACGATCCGCCCCCACCGCCTGTCGATGACCACCATGCAGGGACAGACGCTGGTGCTGGTACGTCTGCGCTGTGCCGATGGCCACGAAGGCTTGGGTGAAGCCACTACCATCGGTGGTCTGAGCTACGGCGCGGAAAGCCCCGAAAGTATCAAGGCCAACATCGATACCTATCTGGCGCCGCTGCTGGTCGGTCAGGATGCGCGCAACATCAATGCCGCCATGGCCCGCCTCGACAAGGCCGTGAAGAACAATACCTTTGCCAAATCCGCCATCGAAATCGCCCTGCTGGATGCTCAGGGCAAACGACTGGGCCTGCCCCTCAGCGAGCTGCTCGGTGGTCGTCTGCGTGATGCGGTACCCGTGGCCTGGACGCTGGCCAGTGGCGATACTGGCCGTGATATCGACGAAGGCGAGCGCATGCTGGCCGAGCGTCGCCACAATATCTTCAAACTGAAAATTGGCGCCAACAGCGTTGCAGCGGACATTGCCCATGTGGCTGCGATCAAGCGTGCCATGGGTGACCGGGCCAGCGTGCGGGTGGATGTCAATCAGGCCTGGGATGAATCCACCGCCATGCGCGCCATTCCGGCGCTGGCCGATGCTGGTGTCGATCTGGTCGAACAGCCCATTTCCCGTCACAACTTTGCCGGTCAGGTACGTCTGGCGATGCGCAGCCCGCTGCCGATCATGGCCGATGAGTCCATTGAGTGCGTGGCCGATGCTTTCCAGCTGGCGCAGGCCGGTGCTGCACAGGTGTTCGCCCTGAAACTGTCAAAGAACGGTGGCGTCAGCCGCGTGCTGAAAACTGCTGCGATTGCGGAAGCCGCCGGGATTGCGCTGTATGGCGGCACCATGCTCGAAGGCGCCGTGGGCACACTGGCCGCCGCCCACGCCTTTGCCACTCTGTCGCAGCTGACCTGGGGAACTGAACTGTTCGGCCCGCTGCTGCTGACCGAGGAAATCTTCCAGCAGCCGCTGCGCTATGCCGACTTCCAGCTGCAGCTGCCAACGGCGCCGGGCCTTGGCATCACCCTGGATGAAGAGCGTCTGGCCTATTTTGCCCGTGACCTGCGCTGAAGGCATCGGGTCAGCCCTTTGAGTATTCGCCCTGACGGGCATCTGAATTCAACGAAGCAGGAGTCAACCATGCTTTTTCATGTGGAAATGACCGTCAATCTGCCGCCGGATATGGATCCGGACAAAGCGGCAGCCATCAAGTTGAAGGAAAAGGAAATGGCTCAGCAGCTGCAGCGCGACGGCATCTGGCGTCACCTGTGGCGTGTGGTTGGGCAATATGCCAACGTGAGCGTTTTCGATGTCCGTGATGGCGCCCAGCTGCATGAGATTCTCAGCAGTCTGCCGCTGTTCCCGTATATGGACATCAAGGTGCAGGCGTTGTGCAGACACCCGTCTTCCATCCATGAGGATGACAGATAACGCGCCTACCGATCTGCGGCAGGCTGCTAGCAAGCACATGGCCGAGCCAATGATTCCCACTGACAAAAACAATTAAGCAGATGAGGAAATACCCATGACCGTCAGTATCGCCAAAGAATCCTTTGTCACCGCCTTTCTGGAACAAGTCAGTGGCTTTGACAATGACCAGGGAAATCCCCGTGCCAAGCAGGTGATCAACCGCCTGCTGACCGACCTGTGCTGCGCCATCGATGATCTGGACATCCGTCCGGAAGAGTTCTGGATGGCCGTCAACTATATCAACGAACTGGGCACCAACAAGGAAACCGCCTTGCTGGCGGCCGGTCTGGGTCTGGAGCACTACCTTGACCTGCGTCTGGACAAGGAAGACGAGCTGGCCGGTGAAACCGGTGGCACTCCCCGTACCATCGAAGGCCCGCTGTATGTGGCCGGTGCGCCGCTGAGCGATGGCGAAGCCCGTCTGGATGATGGCAGCGAAGAAGGTGAAGTGCTGTTTATGCAGGGACAGGTCAAGGATATGGACGGCCAGCCCATCGCCGGTGCCATCGTTGACGTCTGGCACGCCAATGGGCTGGGCAACTACTCCTACTTCGATAAGTCACAATCAGACTTCAACCTGCGTCGCCGTATCCGCACCGATGAGAATGGTGTTTACCGTTTCCGCAGCACCATCCCTGTCGGTTACGGCTGCCCACCACAGGGTTCCACTCAGGCACTGCTGAATCTGCTTGGCCGTCATGGTCAGCGTCCGGCGCATATCCACTTCTTTATCTCTGCCGATGGTTATCAGCACCTGACCACCCAGATCAATCTGGATGGCGACAAGTACCTGCACGATGACTTTGCCTACGCTACCCGTGATGAGCTGATCGCCCAGATCACTCACAACAGTGATCATGCTGCGGCCCGTGATCGTGGTGTGGATGCACCTTTTGCCGAGATCGACTTTGACTTCACGCTGCGTGCTACCGAAGCGAAAGACAAAGAAGCACGTGGTGCCCGTCTGCGTGCGCTGGAAAGCGTGTGAGGCGGAAAGCAACACCGTGAACTAGTTCCACTTCGATAACTTTCACACCTGTGAATTGGCCGCTCTGCAAAGCGGCCTTTTTTGTTTGTGGCTTTTTACTGCGGCGAGAGAGGTAGTGGAGGAGGGCAGTTTAATCCTGCCCGTAGTTCATGATCGACAGCAGCCGGATAGGGACCTGCACCAGCTTTTCCGGGCCGTGGGGGACTTCGCCGTCGAAGGTCAGGCTGTCGCCGGCCTGCATGGGGTAAAGCTGATTGCCGTGACGGTAGATCAGTTCGCCCTGCAGCAGATGAATAAACTCGGTGCCAGGGTGAGAGAAGGTGGGAAATTCTTCGCTGGCGTCGTCCATCGACACCATATAGGCCTCAAAGTTTTTCTTCGGCCCGCGGGTGTGGTTGAGCAGGTGATAGGTATGGCCTTTCTCGGTGCCGCGGCGGACCACTTCCATGCCTTCGTCGGCTTTCACCAGCAATGCGCCACCACCCTGCTGATCATACTGGCTGAACAGTTTGGACATCGGCATGCCCAGCACATCGCAGAGCCTGCTCAGGGTTTCCAGACTGGTGGAGACCTGGGCATTTTCAATCTTGCTCAACATGCCCTGACTGATTTTGGCGATACGTGCCACATCGGTGATTTTCAGGTCCTGAGCCTGGCGTTGCCGTCGAATCTGCATCCCGATGTATTGTTCGAGTTTTAGCCGGGGTTCTTTTTCAACGTCGTCTTTCATTCGTCTGCACGCTTTTAGTTCACGGAATAAATAATTCGCACCAAGAATGTTCGTGTTGCTGCCGGGCGGGTGCGTCGGCCCTCTGCTGGCATTCCCACTATGAAAACATCTTTCCTATGAAGATAGAAGGAAAGCCCTGTTTATCCAGTCTTTTTCCTTTTGTTTTGCCACTTTGCGTCATTGTCACCGGGTATTCGCCGTGTCGCTCCGAGCGTTCCGCAGGTTGGCAAGCTGATTGCATTTCCTTTGGAGAAAATAAAATTCCTGATTTGAATATTTCAACGTTCGAGGAGTGAATTGTCATGCTGCCAGAGGAAACGCAACAGATTATCGACAAACACGGCATCAAGTATGTGCTGGCGCAGTTTGTTGATATCCATGGTGCAGCCAAGACCAAATCCGTACCGATCAACGGTCTGGAGGCGGTGGCCGAAACCGGTGCGGGTTTCGCCGGCTTTGCGGTGTGGGGGCTGGGTATGGAACCCCATGGCCCTGACTATATGGCACGTGGCGATCTGTCTTCGCTGACCCCAGTGCCCTGGCAGCCCGGCTATGGTCGTGTGCTGTGTATCGGTCACGTCAATGGCAAGCCCTGGCCCTATGACCCGCGCTATGTATTGAAGCTGCAGGTGGAACGCCTGAAGCAGAAGGGCTGGACCCTGAATACCGGCCTTGAGCCTGAGTTCAGCCTGTTCAAACGTGACGACAGTGGCAAGCTGGGCCCGGTTGATGCCAGCGATACCCTCGATAAGCCCTGTTACGACTATAAAGGGCTGTCACGCTCCCGTACTTTCCTTGAGCGTCTGGTCGAATCCCTGCAGCAGGTGGATTTCGACGTTTATCAGATTGATCACGAAGACGCCAACGGCCAGTTCGAGATCAATTACACCTACAGCGATGCCATGACCTCGGCAGACCGCTTCACCTTCTTCCGTATGGCGGCCGGTGAGATCGCCAACGATATGGGCATGATCTGCTCCTTCATGCCCAAGCCGGACCCCAGGCGGGCGGGCAACGGTATGCACTTCCATCTGTCCATCGGCAGTGCCAGCAACAAGAACCTGTTCCAGGATGACAATGATCCGAGCGGTATGGGGCTGTCCAAACTGGCTTATCACTTCCTCGGCGGTCTGCTGGCCCACGGCCCGGCGCTGTGCGCCTTTGCTGCGCCGACGGTGAACTCCTACAAGCGTCTGGTGGTCGGGCGCTCCCTGTCGGGTGCCACCTGGGCGCCAGCCTTTGTCACCTATGGCGACAACAACCGTTCAGCGATGGTGCGCATTCCCTATGGCCGCATCGAGTTCCGTCTGCCTGATGCCGGCTGCAACCCCTATCTGGTATCGGCAGCCATCATTGCCGCTGGCCTCGACGGTATCGAGCGTGAGCTGGATCCGGGCAAGCCCTGCAACGAAAACCTGTATGCCCTGGGGCTGGATGAAATCGCCGCCCGAGGCATTGAAACCCTGCCGCAGTCACTGAAGGAGGCGGTGGACGCGCTGGAAGCTGATCCGCTGTTCCGCGACACCCTGGGCAAGGAGATTGTCGATGAGTTCGTCAAGCTCAAGCGCATGGAGTGGGTGGAATACAGCCGCCATGTTTCTGACTGGGAAATTAATCGTTACGCCGAGTTTTTCTGAGAACGCAGACAGCCTTTGCCTGTCTGCCGAGCGGACTACCCGATAGCCAAAGTAAGCAGCCCTGTGCCTGCTGCTTCTGATTGCCGTGAGGACACACCATGTGCGGAATTGTTGGCCTGTACCTGAAGAATCAGGCCCTTGAGCCCCAACTGGGCAAACTGTTCGAACCCATGCTGCTGGCCATGACTGACCGTGGCCCCGACAGCGCTGGCTTCGCCATTTATGGTGATGAAGTGCAGGACGGCTGGGTCAAGCTGACCCTGCAAAGCAGTGCGGAAGAATACGACTGGAAACAACTGATGGGCGCGCTGGAAGGCCGTCTGGGCTGCTCGCTGGACTGGTTCCGTAATGCCAGTGCCGCTGTGCTCAAGGTGCAGACGGAAGAAGCCAAAGTGCGTGAAGCGCTGGCTGAGCTGGCTGCCGATGTGCGCATCATGAGTGCCGGGCAGAGCATCGAAATTCTCAAGGGCATGGGCTTGCCTGCCGACATCGCCGAGCGCTTCTCGCTGGCCAAAATGCAAGGCAGTCACATCATCGGCCACACCCGCATGGCGACCGAAAGCGCGGTCACCATGGAAGGCAGCCATCCGTTCTCTACCGGTGCCGATCTGTGTCTGGTTCACAACGGCTCCCTCTCCAACCACAGCCGCCTGCGTCAGCTGCTTAAGCGTCAGGGCATCACCTTTGAAACCGAGAACGACACCGAAGTGGCCGCAGGGTATCTGACCTGGCGCCTGCGCGAGGGTGATTCACTGAAGGCGGCACTGGATCATTCGCTGGAAGATCTGGACGGCTTCTTCACCTTCGCCATCGGCACCCGCAACGGCTTTGCCGTGATTCGAGATCCCATCGCCTGTAAACCGGCCATTCTGGCGGAAACGGATGACTACGTGGCGATGGCCTCCGAGTATCAGGCGCTGGCCAGCCTGCCCGGCATCGACAAGGCCAGGGTATGGGAGCCGGAGCCGGCAACGATGTATATCTGGGAACGCACAGCAGCCTGAGGAGACCACAGCATGAACAAGTTTGATCTGGCCACCGACAGCGTGCGTGAGCTTAATCAGGCGCTGCACGATCAGGCCAAAGAGCTGACCGAGCGCGAATGGCATGTCAGCAACCCCGGCGGCAAGCACAATCTGGCGGTCGGCGTGAATGAAGCCCTGAGTATCGATATTGACGGCCATGCCGGGTACTACTGTGCCGGTATGAACCAGAAAGCCACCGTCACCGTGCATGGTAATGTCGGTGTCGGCGTGGCAGAAAACATGATGTCCGGTGTGGTACGGGTGAAAGGCAGCGCCTCGCAGGCCGCCGGTGCCACCGCTCACGGCGGCCTGCTGGTGATCGAAGGCGATGCCGGTGCACGCTGCGGTATTTCCATGAAGGGCGTGGACATCGTCGTCGGTGGCAGCATCGGCCACATGAGCTGCTTTATGGCGCAGGCCGGGCGGCTGGTGGTGTGCGGTGATGCCGGTGATGCGCTGGGCGACTCGCTGTATGAAACCCGCATCTACGTCAAAGGCACAGTCAAGTCACTGGGCTCGGACTGCATCGAGAAAGAGATGCGTGCCGAACATCTGGATGAGCTGAAAGAGCTGCTCCATCGTGCCGGTTTCAATGAAGATCCGGCCAGCTTCAAGCGCTACGGTTCATCCCGTCAGCTGTACAACTTCAAAGTCGATAACGCTTCGGCGTACTAAGGTGTAGGAGCCCATCATGTCTGATAAGCCAACTCCCGTGCTGCGCGAGTCCGCCACCTTTGATCGCCTGACCATTCAGGAAATTCAGCGCGCGGCAGAGACCGGTATCTACGATATTCGTGGCGGTGGCACCAAGCGTAAGCTGCCGCATTTTGATGATCTGTTGCTGTTGGGCGCGTCCATGTCACGCTACCCGCTGGAAGGTTACCGTGAAAAATGCGGTACCGATGTGGTGCTCGGCACCCGCTTTGCCAGGAAACCGATTCATCTGAAGATCCCCGTGACCATCGCCGGTATGAGCTTTGGTGCGCTGTCCGCTCAGGCCAAGGAAGCACTGGGGCGCGGCGCCTCCATTGCCGGGACCAGTACCACGACAGGTGACGGCGGTATGACCCCGGAAGAGCGCGGCCAGTCGCAGCATCTGGTGTACCAGTATCTGCCTTCACGCTACGGCATGAACCCCGATGACCTGCGCAAGGCCGATGCGATTGAGATCGTACTGGGGCAGGGCGCCAAACCCGGTGGTGGCGGTATGCTGCTGGGTATGAAAGTCACCGAGCGTGTTGCGGGTATGCGCACCCTGCCGATTGGGGTGGATCAGCGCAGCGCCTGCCGCCATCCTGACTGGACCGGCCCGGACGATCTGGCTATCAAGATTGCCGAGATTCGCGAAATTACTGACTGGGAAAAGCCTATTTACGTCAAGATCGGTGCCAGTCGCCCGTATTACGACGTCAAGCTGGCGATCAAGGCCGGTGCCGATGTCATCGTGCTGGACGGGATGCAGGGCGGTACTGCCGCCACTCAGGAAGTGTTTATCGAACATGTGGGTATCCCCATTCTCGCGGCCATTCCGCCTGCGGTGCAGGCACTGCAGGAAATGGACATGCACCGCAAGGTGCAGCTGATCGTGTCCGGGGGGATTCGTACCGGTGCCGATGTGGCCAAGGCCATGGCGATGGGTGCGGATGCGGTAGCCATTGGCACCGCCGCCCTGATTGCTCTGGGTGACAACCACCCACGGCTGGATGAAGAGCTGAAGAAGATTGGTTCTGCTGCGGGGTACTACGATGACTGGCAGAACGGTCAGGACCCGGCGGGGATCACCACCCAGAACCCTGAGCTGTCCAGGCGCCTTGATCCGGTAGAAGCCGGTCGCCGTCTGGCCAACTACCTGCGGGTGCTGGTGCTGGAAGCGCAAACCATGGCCCGTGCCTGTGGCAAGTCTCACCTGCATAACCTCGATCCTGAGGATCTGGTGGCGCTGACCGTGGAAGCTGCTGCCATGGCCCGAGTGCCGCTGGCGGGGACCAACTGGGTACCGGGTCAGGGATTCTGAAGAAAGCTATCTTATAATAGGCCACCTCAAATTAGGGGTGGCTACAACTAAAATGAGCACCGCACTATAGTTCTGTCAATAGATCGGTAAATGGTCGATCAGTTTTGTCTTTGCTGGATCTTTCATTTAAGAGGTTTGAGAATTTATCTAGACATATTCTATAAACTTCTGCTCTTTTTTCGCCTCTCCGTTTTTCTGATTTTTCTTCATCTAGGCAACGTTTTGCTGCTTTGTACATCACGGTTCTCAAATCACCCTGTTTTATTAAGTTGTAAATGTAGTCAAATGCAGTTAGCCAACTAATGTCGCTGTCTTGCTCTAGGGTTTTCCATATCAAATCATGCAGACTGTTGAGTTCTGCAATTCTTATTTCTTTATCTACACCTGATAGATTTTCTAGAGTTTTAGTCAGGTGATTATTTGCATCATTTAGGTCTCTTATTGCTGAATGTGTGTCTCGTAATTTAGAGCGTAAAATATAGCCTTTGGCAATTCTCTCATTCCAACGGTTCTTGTTTGAGTCTGTAAGTGCAAGTGCTTTTTCTGATACTTCAATAATGCCATTGGCTGAATTTGAGTCTTCTTCCGCTTTGAACCAAAGTTCATAGGCTATTTCCTTCTCTTGTCCTTGAGATATAGCGCGTCTAAGTAGTTCTTCTGCCTCTCCTTTATTTGGCTTTTCAAAGGAAAGTAAGCACCTAGCTTTCATCAATAATAAGTCAGGGTTATCCTTTAAGTGCTTAAGCTCTGCATCAACTGTTTCTAATGCTTTTTGATAAAGACCTTCTTTTATTAACGCCATTGCTTGGTTTATCGCTATTCCAATTTTTCTCCGGTTTCCTGATTTCTTTTCTACAGGTTTCTCTCTCATTGACTTCGCCGTAGTAAGTAGCTTCTTGTGATCGAAGGCGAGATCGCTAGTCATTGATCCAATTATCAATGAGGTTGTATTTGAAAGAGAGAAACGCTCTTCCTCATCAATTATTTTAGGTTCATTTACTAGGAATAAAGATTGTAGCTCTTCTATATGATCAAAAAGTTTTGTTTTCTCTACTCCTGCCGCTTGTTTTATCTCAGTAAAAGAACAGTTCCTTAGGTAGTATATGGCTAAGAGAACTCTCTTTGCCTCTGTAGATAGACTTTGAATTTCTCTTTTGAGTGCGGCTGCCCTAGCATCCTCACCAGCCTGACCTCTCCAATCTTTTATTGCGATACTGAGTTCTACACCCTGTTTATATATTCGCAATATAGAAGCAGATAATAATGGAGATCCGTCCGATGCTTCATGAAGTTTTTCTATTTCTTTTGTTCGAAGTTTAGGTAAATTATATTTATGAATAAGGGATGATATATATTCATTGAACTCACTGATTGTCAGTCCTGGTACATCAAGGCAGAGGTCTGCAGAATAAGCGAGCTTTTTACGGGTTGTTATTAGAAAACGAACATTCATGCTGCCGAGCTGTCTGCAAGAGTCAACCACTTTTCGCTGTTCTTCCTCTTCTAAAGAGTCAATATCATCTACGACTATTAGTGAAGGGAACAATGGTAAGGCTTCGCGTAAATCTCTTTTTATTTTTCGATCTGATATGTCGTTGTAGTTTTCTACAAGTAATGCAAAATTATCAGCTAAACAAATTAAAAATGATAGAGAGTCAGTAAAATCTGAATCTTGCAAATTGTAGTATTGATTAGAAAATCCTGAAAATTGTCTTTGCTTTATTGATAGCCAAATTATTCGTTCATAACTTTGTGGTGGAGATTTTATGAATGATCTGCAGAACTCATAGGCAATTGATGTTTTACCTTTTCCACCATCGCCTGAAAGTATTTTTGTATACTCGAACTCATCGGACAACCATTTCCAGAGTTCGGATAACATTTTGTCACGGCCTATGAAGTTTGAACAAATTAGATTTTTGTCAGGTAGATTGTGATTGATGTACTGTTCGTTTTTTGATGGAGATGAAGTATCTAATCCAAAATTTGGATTGAACTCTCTGGGTGAAAAAAGTGTTTGCCATTCTTGAGGCGTTGATGCTTTGTGACATTCATCCAAATATCTAAAGTATGTATCATCTTTGTTGAATAAAATTTTCCCATTGCTTTTTTCTGGACCATTCTTGATAAAGGCTAATGGTGTGCTTGAATACTGTCGCTTGGGAATGTGAAGTAGACCAAATTTTTTCTGCTGATTTTCGATTTCGAATGTTACCTCTTTGAATGTTACGTCAATGTATGATCCTGTGTAGCTTTTTATTTTATCTCTAAGCTGCGCTGGATTGAATTCCCCAAAATCAATGTCGCAGTGTATAAATTCTTTGTCTTTTACTTTTTCAGTAACACCATAAATTAAGTATCCGCCACATGTATTGTGAAAGCTAACTACTTGTAAAATGGTTTTTGATATGGAAATGTTGTCACTATTTAGTTGGGCTTTGTAGTCCCAAAGCCATCCTTCCTTTGGAAAAAAATTAGTGCTGCTAATAAGAAGTGTTTTTATTACCTCTGGGCCGACGCTGGCCTTTTTTAGAAGATCATGGATGTTGCTACTTACTGATGTTATTTCAATGTCGGTAGTCATTCTTATTTCCCATTTTTAGTTTAAAAACTTATTTGTTTCTCTTTTGGTTTTTATTTTGAATATATTAATGATAGCCCGAATCCCATAAATATCCCGCCGGTAATACGGCTGAAGTAGCGGCTAACATGCGCCTTAGCCAGATGACCTTTGAGGCTGTGTGCCAGCAGCGCATAGCTGCTCAGGGCGGTAAAGGAGCAGCAGGCAAAGGTCGCACCGAGTACCAGCAGCTGCGGTGTAATGGCACTGTGCGGATCAATAAACTGCGGGAACAGCGCGGTATAGAAGGCGATGGCCTTGGGGTTGCTGAAGCCGATCATAAAGGCTTCGGCATACAGTGAGCGCGCCGGCCGGGGAGGCATGGCGGTGGCATCGCTGCTGTGCTGACTGAACAGATTTTTACTGCGCCAGGTTTTGATACCGAGCCAGATCAGATAAGCCCCTCCCGCCAGCTTCATGGCAGTAAACAGGTACAGCGAAGACAGGATGACCGCTCCCATGCCGATGGCAGAGAGTGTGGCCATACTGATCATGGCTGACAGATTGCCCAGTACGCCGATCAGTGCCTTGCCAATGCCGTAGCGGGTGGCGTTTCTGATGACCAGCAAAATGGCAGGCCCCGGTGTGAAGGTGGTGAGCAGGCAGATGGTCAGAAACAGCGCGTAGTCCATGATTCTATGCGTCCGGCAGGGGGCTAGGGTCTGCTTACCTTATAGGTTCGCAGGGCGTTGTCCACCTGTTGCTCGACCGTGGTGTCGGCAAACAGCCAGTAGCTGGGGGCGACGACAGGCTGCACGGAGGTCACGCTGATGACGATGATGGCCTGAATCGGAAAACGCTCATCCGCCAGCTGGCGCAGCCGCTGCAAATAACCGGCGTAGCGGCTGTCGTCCTGCTGCACCAGCTGGGCGGTACCCTTGAGCTTGTAGCCGCGCTGCTCAAACACGTCGACGAAGCTGACGCAGACCTGAGCATGGTGGCGAATGTTGGCCACGCTCTGTGGTGAGGCGATATGGGCAATCAGCAGGGTGTCGTCAGCGGCATAGGTAAAAATTTCCTTCGGTGAGACATTGGGCATGCCGTCGCTATCGACGGTAGCGAGCCAGCAGAGGACGGATTTCTCGATGGCGAGTTTGACCTGTTGATCCATGGTGAGGGCTCCAGAGGGTGCGAGTCTCACACCCTAGCATGCTACTGATCGAAATTGAGGCATAAAGTTGTTCCACAACCACTGTGATCATGCCGGTTTCAGCGGAATCTGCTGATCGGTCAATGGCTCTTTTTACCCGTCAATAATTTCCCCTCTGCATCCTGGGTAGTTACGCCCGATTGCCTTCAATTTGCCCGTTTGCCATTCAGGATGACCTGTGTTTGTGCAGGGTATTAGGGGAGTGCTGCCTGCACGTCCTGCATTTTCCTGTGCTCAAAAACGAACTTATTTGAAATCAGATAGTTAGCTTTTGGTGGCATATTTCATGCTTTCCTGAAAAGAAGAAAATGTTCCCTTTAGTAATTTTTTTTAAGGTCTTCAGCAGCATCCGGATCAGCTTCTTTTCACTTTCAGTTCTGCTCAGGTAAGGACAGCACAATGACCACCGCCGCCATGCTCAGTACGCCGGTCTACCGACCGGTGCTTCCTCCGCTCCCTGCACAGCATCGCCTGCTGGTGGTTCAGCATCTGGCCTTGCCGGAGACCGCGTACTGGCAACAGCAACTGGGTGAAGAGGGGGTGCCGGTCAGTCTGATCAGCCTGAATGCTGATATGGAGCAGCTGTGCGGCAGCCTGCAGCAGCATCTGAGTCAGGCCCGGGTGGGGACACGTTTGTATATCTGTGGCGATGAAAGTTTTCTGTGGAAGGTGCATCAGCAGGCGCGCCAGTGCGGGCTGCTCAACGGTGAGATCGAGCTGATTCGCACTGCCGACAGCCGTGAACTGTACTGCGTGCACTGCTCGACCCTGCAGACCATTGAGCCTGCGCCGCTGGTGCATTGCCGCCAGTGCGGTCTGCAACTGATGGTCCGCGAGCATTTCTCCCAGCGGCTGGGCGCTTATATGGGGGTGTGTAATGATCCCTTCGCGCCCTATGGCCCGACCACCACAGCATCGGCATCGCTGGAGGAACAGGCATCATGAGTGAACTGCTGGATGTTCGGGTGGCCAGCGTACGGCAGCTGACCCCGCTGGTGCGGGAATTCACCTTTGAAGCCGTCAGTGGCGACTTGCCGGGGTTCTCGGCGGGCAGCCATGTGCAGGTACATATGCCGGGTACTGGCCGGCCACTGTGCAATGCCTACTCGCTGCTCAGCGATCCGCAGCAGCGTCAGCATTACCGCATCGCAGTGCGCCTGCAGGAGCAAAGTCGTGGTGGCTCGCGCTTCATGCACGAGCAGGTGAAGGAGGGCGATGTGCTCAGGCTGTCGCCGCCTGCCAATCTGTTTGCTCCCCATTCCCGCGCCGGTCATCACCTGATGATTGCAGGGGGGATCGGTATCACGCCCTTTATGGCCTATATCGCCGCACTGGAGCAGCGCGGCGGCAGCATGGAGCTGCATTACGCCTACCGCAGCGGTCTGACCGATACCTATCTGGAAGAGCTGGCGGCACGCCTCGGCGCTGCCCTGCATCCCTATGACGGACGTGCCGGGCAGCGCCTGGATATCCATCAGGTGCTGAGCGACCAGCCCCTCGGCACCCATGTCTACATTTGTGGCCCCGACAGCCTGATCAGTGACGTGTGCCAGACCGCCGATGCGCTGGGCTGGCCCGCTGAACGTATTCACTGGGAGGCCTTTGCCGCACCGGAGCCGGGCGAACCCTTTGTGGCCGAGCTGGCTGACGGGCGGACGCTGGCGGTGCCGGGTGACTATTCCCTGCTGGAGGCGCTGGAACAGGCCGGAGTGCCGGTGCCCAACCTCTGCCGCGGCGGTGTCTGCGGACAGTGCATGACGCCGTATTCCGCCGGTGAGGTCGATCACCGTGATCTGTATCTCAGCGACAGCGAGCGTGCTGACCATCTGATGCCCTGTGTTTCCCGTGGCAAGGGTGGCTGCACGGTCAAACTGGCACTGTAAACGGCCCTCTTTCTGACACCTCCATCAACCTGTTCAGAACATGGAGCAGCGCACCATGAGTTCTATGCTTGCCCAGGCCCTGCCTGCCGATCTGCCGCCGCTGGCTGCGATCAAGCCCCGTACCCTGAGCCTCGACAGCATCAAGCCCATCGAGACCTATCGGGATGACTTCACCTACCGCAACAGTGCCGGGGCCATCGCCCGTTTTCCCTTTCCTTTCCCCGAGGACAATTACATGTACTCGGTCAATATCGAACCGGCGACGGTAGGGCCTGCCGGGTCCATATTCGAGCACTGGTTTGATGTTGATGAACATTATCGTTCGGAGATGGCCGAGCGGGCACTGGTACTGGCCAGAGATCCGCGCCGCTGCATGGTGATGCCGCATATGCAGGAGGCGGCCTGGGATACCCTGGAAATGCTGATGGAGCATCTGGCCACGGATTACCCCGCACTGTTCAGCCTGCACCGTGAAGGCAACCACTGGCACTGGCAGAACCGGGTACTGGAGCTGGATCAGCACTTTACCTTCGGTGATGCCAGCACCCTGCCGTGCGAGCCGCTGGAGTACATCACCCGGCAGGCGCAGGGGGACTTTGCCGTGCTCGACCAGCGTGATGGTGATCTGTACATGGATGCCGGCATTGTGACCTGTCCGGCCGACTGGTCGCTGGCCTTTGATGCCGGTATGAGCTTCAAGCAATGGCATGCGCCGGTGCCCATGGCTCACCAGATGGGGGTGTTTGACCGGGCACTGAAATACCTGATGAACATTCAGGTGGGAAAACCTGTGCGCCGTCTGAACTGGACCCTGACCATTAACCCTCGCATGGATACCTCGCCGGAAACCTTCCACGAATGGGGCCATGAGCGGGGGCAGGTGACTGCTGACAACGTCGGTCAGCTGGTCCATCTGCGGGTGGAACTGCAGTTCATGCCACGCCTGCCACGCAGCAATGCGCTGCTGTTTGGCATCCGCACCTATCTGATCAGTTTTGATGAGCTGGTGAGCCAGCCGCGCTGGGCCTGTCGTCTGCATCGGGTGCTGCGTGATCTGCCACCGCAGCTGATCGAATACAAGGGGTTGAGCCGCTACCACAGCACCATTGTTGAATGGCTGAGCCAGTTTGATCCCGAAGCCTGAGGCCAGCCGCTCTGCCCGTCATGACAGGGCAGAGAACGATGCTGCATTACCGCGAGAACGATAAAAGGAGAAACCGCATGGCAAATTCCTGGCGTATATCTGCCCTGGCCGACCGTCACCGTGCCCTGGGATCAAAACTGGAAGACTGGAGTGGTATGGGCACCGCCTGGACCTATGACTCTGATCTGGCCGATGAGCATGAGGCGATCCGCACCCGCGCAGGGCTGATGGACGTCTCCGGCCTGAAGAAGGTGCACTATGTCGGCCCTCATGCTGAAAGCCTGCTGGACTATGCCACCACGCGCGATATATCCAAGCTGTATCCCGGCAAGTCGGTCTATGCGGCATTGCTCAACGAAGCTGGTAAGTTTGTGGATGACTGTATTGTTTATCGCACCGGCCCCAATGCTTTTATGGTGGTGCACGGTTCCGGCAGTGGCCACGAGATGCTGGTGCGGCTGGCCACCGGTCGTCAGGTCGCGGTGCTGTTTGACGACGATTTGCATGACCTCTCTCTGCAGGGGCCACTGGCGGTGGACTTCCTCGCTGAGCATGTGCCCGGTATCCGCGATCTGCCGTATTTCCATCATCTGCAGACCAAACTGTTTGGCCGTCCGGTGATGATTTCCCGGACCGGTTATACCGGCGAGCGGGGCTATGAAATCTTCTGTAAGGCCGCCGATGCCCCGCTGATCTGGGACACCATTCTGCAGCAGGGCAAGGATATGGGCATTATCCCCTGCGCCTTTACCGCCCTGGACTGGCTGCGGGTGGAAAGCTATCTGCTGTTCTTCCCCTATGACAACTCCGAGATGTATCCCTTCGCCGATCAGCCAGCGGGGGACACCCTGTGGGAGCTGGGGCTGGATTTCACCGTATCACCCGGCAAGACCGAATTCCGCGGGGCGACAGAGCATCGCCGCCTGCAGGGCAAGGAGCGCTTCAAAATCTTCGGCGTGCTGCTGGAAGGCCAGCAGGCGGCACAGGCTGGCGACACCCTGTGGGCCGATGGCAAACAGGTGGGGATGATCACCTGTGCCATGTATTCGCGCCTGACCGACCGCTCCATGGCCATTGCCCGTATGGACGTACCCTATGCCGAGCAGGGTTGCCCGCTGGAAGTGAAGGGCAGCCTCAACGTCAAGGCCATTGCCCATACCATGCCGTTCGATGACCCGGAGAAGAGCAAGCGGACTGCAAAAGGTTAGCGGCTTGGCAGGCTGTTGAGTGTTATCCACAGACCGGGAGACATCGGTGGATGTCTCCCGGTTTTGCTATGGCGGTTGGTTTATCCACAACCTCTGACCGGGAAGACAAGGAGTTCAGGATGTTCAGTTCATTGGGAGCCGGCTGGGGCTATCTGCTGCTGGCGGGTATCTGTGAGATTTGCTACGCCGCGGTGATTCCTCGCACCGATGGTTTCAGCCGGTTGTGGCCGACGCTGTATTGCGGCTTCTTTATTCTGCTCAGTCTCTATCTGCTGTCGCTGGCGGTGAAAACCCTGCCGGTAGGCACCGCCTATGCCGTATGGGTGGGCATTGGTGCGGTGGGGACGGCCATCTACGGCATCGCCTTTCTCGGCGAGGCGGTCAATGTGGCACGGGTACTGTGCCTGATGCTGATTATTTCCGGTGTGGTCGGGCTGAAGTTTTTCTCAACCGAACTGGCCTGAGTATGGCTCTCCGCGCTGAGTAGCCGACGCGTAGCTGATCGCAAACAGCTCTTACTTGGCTACCGGCTTTTTCTGCAGTTTGCGCTGCAGGGTGCGGCGATGCATATTCAGCGCCCGGGCAGTTGCCGACACATTGCCTTCGTGCTGCTTGAGCACCTGCTGGATATGCTCCCATTCCAGCCGCGATGGTGATAAGGGTTGCTGGGTCAGGGGCTGCTCCGGGTCGGGCTCGACCGTATCCAGAGCGGCGATGATATCGTCCACCCGCGCGGGTTTGGGCAGATACTGCACCGCACCGAGCTTGATGGCATCAACACAGGTGGCAATGCTGGCGTAGCCGGTCAGCACCAGTACCTGCAGCTCGGGCTGTTGCGCCAGTAATTGCGGTAACAGCGCCAGACCGGATTCGTTGTCCAGATGCAGATCAAGGGTGGCGAAGTCGAATTCCTGCTCCGCCAGCTGCTGCAATGCCTCCGAAGGCGTGGCCGCCAGCCGGGCGTCATAGCCTTTGCGCTCCAGGCCGCGTACCAGCAGTGCGCCAAACACCTCATCATCTTCCACCACCAGCCAGCGGCTCATGCAGGTATCTCCTTGTGCAGGGAGGCTATCGGGCAGCGCAGCATACAACAGGTGCCGCCCTCTGGCAGTGCCTCCAGCAGCAATTCACCCCCCAGCTGTTCAATGATGGTCAGGGTCAGAAACAGGCCGATACCGAGGCCATGAGGTTTGTCGCTGTGCCCGACCGCTGCAGCCGGGTGTGGCAGACGGCGGGCCGTCGTTATTCCCCGATCACAGATGCGCAGTCGCAGCTGCTCATGATCAACCTGCCAGTGGACCTGCACGGCCTGACCGGGCGCCGCATCCGCAGCGTTATTGAGCACGTTCAGCAGCGCCAGCGCCAGCGTATTGGGCGGCGACAGGACCGGCAGGGGGATGCCGGGCGCCGAGTCATTGTGCAGGGCGAAACGTGCATCGGGGCGCATCAGCTGCCAGCGGCTGAGCGTCTGCTGCAGCCACTGATCACAGGGCAGCGCCACGCTGCTGTCCTGCTGGCTGCGTTGCACCATGGCCTGCAGGTTATGGCGACACAATTGCAGCTGGCGGGTCATCAGCTGCAGGTCGGCCCGGGTATCGTCATCCTCATGGCGGGCGGCCAGTTCATCCACCAGCAGCTGCAGGCTACCCAGCGGCGTACCCAGTTCATGGGCCAGCCCGGCCGCCTCACTGGCCAGCGCGAGCAGGCGGGCATCGCGCAGCCCCTGTTCCCGTGCGCCGTGCAGCAGCGCCTGCTGCTGTCGCAAGGTGCCTGCCAGACGACTGATAAACAGCAGCAGGAACAGGCTGATCAGCAGAAAGTTCAGCCACATCCCCCAGATGTGGACGTTGATCAGATTGATCGGGGTATGGCTGTCGGGCGGCAACTCCATGGGAAACAACAGGATAAAGGTGTAGAGCAGGGCTGAGCTGGCTACCAGCACGGCAGTCTGGCGCCAGTCCAGCAGCAGTGCAGAAAAGCAGATGGGCAGCAGCAGGTAGGACACGAAGGGATTACTGGCTCCGCCACTCTGGTAGAACACCATGCTGGCGAGCAGGCCATCGGCCAGCAGCTGCAGGAAGATTTCCTGATCGCTGATACTGGCTTGGTCACGCAGGCGTTTGACCGTATGCAGGTGCAGGGTGGCAAGCAGGATCAGGGTCAGTAGCAGACTGGGCCAGGGCAGCTGCAGATAGAGGTAAAACTCGGCAAACAGCAACACCAGAGTCTGGCCGCAGAAGAAGGCCAGCCGCATGCGCGACAGGTCGCGCAGTAACAGTGGTGTGACCGAGGTGGCGGGTAACAGGTCATTCATTATCGTAGCCGCTGGGATGCGTTGCACATTGACCCCCAATTGGCAAACCAGCGGGGGATTTGGTGCGGGTTAGGATAATAGTTGTTTCGAGTTGTGAGCAGCCTTGTTGTTGTTCTTTGTTATGTTGTATCGTTTTTTACTGTTTTATTTTCGATCAGCTCTGGTCAGTTGCCGCGCGCAGCTTATCATAGGCACCGAGCTGCTTCCTGGGTCCGCATAGGCTGGAATCCCTACGCATAAGCAGGAATTTACAAGTAAGTACCGCCATGTCAAAGCCGCAGTCATTTCGTTCTCTTGCTCCCCTCAGTCGTCGTCAGTTTTTGCTCGGTAGTGCTGCGACAGCGCTGGCTGTCAGCAGTGGTGTCGTGCTTGCCGACCCCGTCGCTGTCGAGGTTAATGGCGACCAGTTGTCGCTGCGTCTGAATGGCAACAAGTCAGATTTTTCGGTCTTTACGCTGGCCAATCCGCCGCGGCTGGTGATTGATGGCCCCACGGCAGGCATGTCGGCCAGCGCCATGGAACTGCAGTTGCGGCGCATGAAAGCGCTGAGCTGGGTCAGGACCACGCGCTTTAACCCCAGCCATCAGGACAAGTTCCGCATTGTGCTGGAGCTGACCGGTACGCCGAAATACAAGATCACCCAGACCGAAGGTAATCAGCAGCTGGTCAGTGTGCAGGCGCCCGCTGGTGCCGCCGTCGTGGCGACAGCGGCGGCTTCCGCACCCGCCAGTCAGCCCGTGGAGCCAGTCAAGTCCAGCAGTGAAGTCCGCCGCCAGCAGCGGAAGGTGATCGTGATTGATCCGGGCCACGGTGGTGTCGACCCCGGTGCCATTGGCCGTAATGGCACCAAAGAAAAACACGTGGTGCTGGAAATCGCCCAGCGGGTCCGGGAGCAGCTGGGCGGACGCAATGATCTGGAGGTGGTTTTCACCCGTGATCGCGATATTTTCATCCCGCTGTTTGACCGCCGCGATTTTGCCCGCGACCGCAATGCCTACATGTTCATGTCGCTGCACGCTGATGGTTTTACCGACCCCAGTGCCAACGGTGCGTCCGTCTTCACTCTCTCCGAACGTGGCGCCACCAGTACCATGGCGCAGTTTCTGGCGGATAAGGAAAACGCCGTGGACGAGATCGCCGGGATCAAGTACTCCAAGGATAACGATGCGCTGGCCCGCACTCTGCTGGATCTGGTGCACACCAATACCCGCAAGGAAAGTGATCAGCTGGGCTCGATCATGCAGCAGGCGCTGCGCAAGGTGCACCGTATGCACAGCCGTCATGTGGAAGAGGCCGGTTTTGCCGTGCTGAAGTCGCCGGACGTTCCTTCGGTACTGGTGGAAACCTCTTTTATTACCAACCTCGATGAAGAGCGACTGCTGACCAGTGATGCCTTCCAGAACAAACTGGCGGTCGCCATCAGCGGTGGTATCAAACGTTTTATCGGCTAATCCACTGCGTGGCTTGATGGACGTTGCTGACAGAAAACGGCAAAGGCAGTGTACGTCGTCGCGCTGCCAATGCCCGCCAGCTGCGTCAGGATAAGCTGGCGTTTTTGCCGCAGCTGACTGGCCAGCGCTGCCAGTAACCCATCAACGGCCTCCTGTATTTCACTGCTTATCTCTCCCTGTTGCTGATAGTGCTGCACGCGCTCGTTAATAAACAGCTGCTGTACGCTGAGATCATTGAACTGACCCAGATCCTCCTGCAATCCCTTGAGACCTGCAAGCAGCCTGCTTTTACGTTTGCGCTCGCGATTTGTGCCGGGTGGTGTTGTGCTGTGCTGTTCAGCACGGGCGTCTGTCTGTACTGGCAGCATATCCAGAGCGTAGCGCAGCTTCTTGCAGTCGATACGCAACTGATGAATCGCATGATCAGCACTGTGCTCACTGACCTGCAAAGTCTGGATACAAACCTGCTGATAATGCTGCCAGATAAGCGCCTTGCCGACGTTAAGCAGCGTGGCGCTGAACGGTGCTGGTGCGGCGGTACTGCTCAGCGTGTATTGCAGTTGCTGTCGTTGTCGGGCGTAACGTTTACCGGTCAGCCAGTGAACCAGCTGCTGATGAGCGTGGTCGCGGTCCGCACCCAGCAGCGTAAAGAAGGCATTTATTCCGGCATGATGGGTGGTATCCAGCGTCGCCATGCACTGGCTGTGGCTGGCGAGGAACACATCCAGATCACGCAGCCGATTGGTTTTCGCCATGATCTGGCTGAGTGGACGGCGCAGCTGGTTCAGGCTGGCGGGTAAATGCGCACGGTAAAGACCAAGAATGGCGCGGGTTTTGCGTAGACTGACCCGATACTGATGCAGGGCTTCACTGTCACTGCCTTGCAGGATGTCAGGCTCAAACTGGCATGCACGCTGCCATTGCTGCTGGCAGAACGGCTGGCACCAGAGTGCGATGTCAGGGTGTTGCGGCTCAGTCATCGTGCTTTTCCCCAAACGGATGCATAACCATGGCACTGGCTGACGCAGCAGGCAAATCGTTACCTGCTGCCAGGGTTTGACCAGCTAATTGCTGGGATGTCTTGGGTTAAAAAATAGACGAAATAAACCATTGGGTTTGTTTTTGTTGACCTCAGGCAGACATGGCTTTTTAATAGCCGGTTGTTTGCCTGCAGGGCAAATGCGCAATGACGTTACAGGCGGTATAGTCACCGCCTTTTTTGTGGTTGGCAGTCTGTCGGGTTCTTCCTCGCTACGTTGACTCAGCAGGCTGCCAGCATTTTTGCTTATCGCATCAGCAGGCAGACAACGGGGCTACCATGTCACATATTCAGGCGTATCGAAGTGCCATTCTTCACTGCATAGCCGACCCGGCGGAAGTGGGCGTTGACGCAGCGGTGGAGTATTTCGCCGATGGTCTGCTGGTGGTGGAAGACGGCCATGTGGTTGCCTGTGGCGAAGCCAGTGCATTGCTGGCCGATCTGGCCGACGGTGTCGAGGTGCAGGAGCTGCCCAATAGCCTGCTGACGCCGGGCTTTATCGATACCCATATTCATTTCCCGCAAGTCGGGGTGATTGCCTCCTACGGCGAACAGCTGCTGGACTGGCTGAACAATTACACCTTCCCCGCTGAAGGCCATTTCCACGACAAGCAGCATGCCAGCGACATGGCTGAACTGTTTCTGCAGGAACTGCTGCGTAACGGCACCACCACGGCGCTGGTGTTTGGCACAGTGCACAAGGTGTCGGTGGAGGCTTTCTTCGAGCAGGCTGAGAAATATAACCTGCGCATGATTGCCGGTAAGGTGATGATGGATCGCCATGCCCCTGACTTCCTGACGGACACCCCGGAGTCCAGCTATGCCGACAGCAAGGAGCTGATCGAACGCTGGCATCAGCGAGGCCGCCTGCTCTATGCCGTCACCCCACGTTTTGCGCCTACCAGCAGCGATGAACAGTTGAGCGAAGCTGGCCGTTTGCTGCGCGAATACCCTGATGTCTACCTGCATACCCATCTGTCAGAAAATCATGCCGAATGCGCCTGGGTGCAGGAGTTGTTTCCACAGTGTTCGGGCTATCTGGATGTCTATGATCACTTTGGCCTGCTGCGCCCAAGGGCGGTTTTTGCCCATGGCATTCATTTACAGGAAGCGGAGTTCAAACGGCTGGCGGAAACGGATTCGGCGATTTCGTTCTGCCCGACGTCCAATCTTTTCCTCGGCAGCGGCCTGTTCAATCTGACAGAAGCCGAGCGCCACGGCGTGCGGGTAGGCATGGGTACTGATGTTGGTGGCGGCACCAGTTTCTCCATGCTGCAGACTCTCAACGAGGGCTACAAGGTGCAGCAGCTGCGTGGCCACAAGGTTCACCCTTACAAGTCGCTGTATCTGGCCACGCTCGGCGGTGCCCGGGCGCTGCAGCTGGATGACCGCATTGGCAGCTTCAAAGTGGGTAACGAAGCCGATTTTGTCGTGCTGGATCTGCATGCCACCCCGTTGATGAAATACCGCATGGCGCAGACCCGCAGTATTGAAGAACAGCTGTTTGTACTGACCATCCTGGGTGATGACCGTGCCATCCGTGCCACCTATGCCGCAGGGCAGTGCGTTCATCAGCGCGATGCCTGACCACCCTTCTGCGATGTGCTCTGAGTGATCGCAGCTACGCCTCCCGTGGCTGCGAGCCTGTTTCTCTTCCGGATGGTCAATTTTTCTGCCAGATCGTCCAGCAATCCTACCAAGGCAGCATTCTTGACCTGTCTGTCGTGACAATTCGTTGTTTCCTTAGGGTGATATGCGCACACTGGGCGCCATGGCTACGGTGTTATGCAGTGCTTTCACCCCGGCCATTCGTAATGATGGCGACGTGGTTGGTAGCGATGTTATTTAGTGCAAGCAATGATCTCGGGATTTTGCCCGGAGTACAGGCCGCAAGGCCCGGCATGGCCATAGCAGCAGACAAGCTGCTGGCTCAGCGTGAGCTGATTGAGCAGACCCTGCAAAGCGGTGTGCGCTGGCTGTTTTTCCCCTGCACGGTGGAATGCATGTATGAGCATGACCGTGAGCGGTTGCGGCAACGGCAGCTGTGGAAAGGTGGCCTGCTGGCCATCCTGATTTATAACCTGTTTCTGCTGATGGACCGGCTGATGTTGCCGGACATCTTTTTTGAAGCCATGGTCATCCGTCTGGGGATCGTGACGCCGTTGATGCTGGCGGTGCTCTATGGCATCCGCCGCGGGCTGCCTGCCCACTGGCGCGAGCTGTCGCTGCTGGTGATGAATCTGGTCATCATCGGCAGTCTGCTGGTGATGCTGGACATGTCGCACTATACCGACTCCATCTTCTATCACCCCGGTATCTATCTGGTGCTGATGTTTGCCAGCGTGGTGGTGCAGCTGAACTTCTGGTTTACCCTGCTGACCTGCCTGTTCACCATCGCCCTGTATGTGCTGATCAAACCTGTACCCTCCGGGGTGCCTGACTTTGTCTTTCCAACCTATGTGCTGATGCTGGTGACGACGGCCCTGTTTTCGGTATTTGCCTGCTATACCCTGGAGCGCAACGAGCGGCGCACTTATCTGGCCGGTTTGCTTGATCAGATCCGGCAGCTGCAGCTGGCACGTCTTAACGACGAGCTGCGGATGCTGTCCTATACCGATCCGTTGACGGGGCTGGCCAACCGGCGCGAGATGAGCGGTTATCTGGCACAGCTGAGTAAGGCAAGACAGCGCGAGGAGATGGGGGTGATCATGCTGGATGTCGATCACTTCAAGCATTTCAACGACCGCTACGGTCATCCGGCCGGTGATCGCTGCCTGCGTACCATTGCCGATACCCTGCAGAGTACGTTGCGCCGCAAAGGTGACATGGTTGCCCGCTTTGGCGGAGAGGAGTTTGTCGTGCTGCTACCGGGCGGCGATCTGCACATTGCCCGTCTGGTGGCAGAAAAGATGTGCAGTGCCATCAAGGCGCTGCGTATTCCCCATCAGGGAGCAGGTGAGGGTAACATCGTTACCATCAGTGCCGGCGTGGCGGTGGGCAGTGTCGATCTGGATATCGACGAGCCTTTGCGTCTGGCTGACGAGGCCCTGTATCGGGCCAAGTCAGCAGGTCGGGACTGTGTCAGCGCCTGATCGTCCGTCAGACAGGCATTAGAGTGCGAAGCGTCCTACCAGTTGCTGCAGATCGCCGCCAAGACTGGCCAGCTGGGTACTGGACTGTGCGGTTTGGGCACTGGCGGTGGCGGTCTGGTCGGCTACCTCTCGCACATTTTCCACACTGCGATTGATCTCTTCTGCCACCGTGCTTTGCTGCTCGGCAGCGGTGGCGATCTGCTGATTCATATCCTGAATATCGCCAATCGCACGGGAAATAGCCGTCAGCGCGGTGCCGGTATCGCGGGCCAGGGTGACGGTCTGTTCGGTCAGTGTCCTGCTGTCCTGCATGATCAGCGCGGTGTCGTTGGCGCGCCGTTGCAAGGCGGCAATCAGTGCTTCTATTTCTGCCGTTGACTGCTGGGTGCGCTGCGCCAGGCCGCGTACTTCATCAGCGACGACGGCAAAACCACGTCCGGCTTCCCCTGCGCGGGCCGCTTCAATGGCCGCATTCAATGCCAGCAGATTGGTCTGTTCGGCGACGGTTTTGATCACATCCAGCACACTGCCAATCTGATTGCTTTCTGCCTTCAGGCTGGCCATCGACTGTACCGAGCGTTCCACTTCGGCTGCCAGCCGGTCCATTGAGCTGACTGTCCGGGCGACGACGGCGTCACTGCTGTGGGCCTGCTGAGCCGCCTGATTGGCTGCGTTGGCTGCGCGCTCGGCATTCAGTGCTACATCGTTGACCGTGGCGGTCATTTCGTTCATGGCGGTAGCCACCAGATGAGTTTCATCCTTCTGGTTGAGCACGCCGTTGCGGGTCTGTTCAGTGACGGCCGACAGTTCTTCGGCGGCACTGGCCAACTGACCAACTCCGCTGGAAATATGGCCGATCAGCTCACGCAGGCGGTCATTGGTTTGCTGCAATCCCTGTTGCAGCATGCCTACTTCATCGCGGCGCTCTACGGTGATCTGCTGGCTCAGGTCGCCCTCGGCAATACGGCGCAGCTGGGTGACGGTCTGACGCAGGGAGGGCACGATCTGGCGATTGATGGCCCAGGCCGCCAGAATGCCGAGCAGGATGGCCAGCGCTGCGGTGCTGAGCAGGGTAGTGACGGCACTGTGTGATTCACTATCGCGACGGCTGATCTGCAATTGATAGAGCTCATTGATGACGCTGAGAACGTCATTGGTGCGTGCGGTCATTTCCTGACGGGCGGCACTGATACGGCGTAAAGCCTGGGTGTAGCTGTCAATGGCCTGACGGTAGGCACTCAAGCTGCTCTGGAGTGGAGCAATCTGTGTTGCATCAACGCCGTGAATCTCGCTTTGCAGACGTTTCAGCTCTGTCAGGGCGGTGTCGGTGCTGCTAATCGCCTTGTCTGCCAGTTCGGCACGGGCGCCGTAGGTCAGACTGCGGGTATCAATGCGTGCCTGCTGAATGGCAGAAACGACTTGCCAGTAGGTGTCCAGATCCCGGATCGGACTGTCGCTCGCGGTGCTTTGCAACAGTTGCTGATGAAGTTGCTGCAATAGTGTGTCAGCTGCATTGGCAGCCTGATCCAGTTGCAGGTGAGTGCTACCGGCCTGGGCGTAACCCTGTCGCATATCGTCAAACGCCTGACGGTAGTCATTCTGCGTCAGGGTTTTGTGCTGATGTAGCAGGCGCAGGTTAGTGGGGTCCTTAAACGAGGCAATAATGCTGTCCTGCTGTTGTTCCATCTGCTGCAGGTTGTTCAGTACTTTACTGGCGGAAGCTTCATCACCTTGTGTCAGCATGTACTGCAGGCGGCTGATACGCATATCGGTGGTCAGGGTGTTGAGCTGGGTGATCGCCTGCGTCCAGTTGCTGCGTTTGATCAGGGTATCCATGGCAGACCAGGCGGTGATCACCAGAGTCAGGGTCAGGGCCAGGACCAGACTGAACCCCAGTCCGAGTTTGAGGCTGACGCTGAGGTTATTGAGCCAACGGAGCATAGCGAAGAGGTCTCTCTGAAATAAGTGGGCCACCGCCGCGCGAGGCGGGCGGGCGCAAACAAGGTCATGGGGTGTGTCGCTGACAACGGCGCGCTGATCCCACAATGGCGGGGAAGGGGCGGTCAGGGTGATGTAAAGCCTGACTAATTTTATCGGGATTAATCATGCAGACCTAGACGAAAGTCGTAGTGCGAGGGGTTGTGTCCTTAAAAACCGCGAAGCAATGAATTGGCTAAATTCTGCATTCTTCATTGTCTGAAAAGCGCAGATCAGGGAAAATACCGGCCAATTTTATTTCTATCCGCAGAGGTCCGCCGTGCCGTGGCCCTTTGCCCTCAGCACAGAAGATTGAATTCCATGTCCACCTCTGTCATGCCGCCCGAAATTGCCAAGCGCCGCACTTTCGCCATCATTTCTCACCCTGACGCCGGTAAGACCACCATTACCGAAAAATTGCTGCTGATCGGTCAGATCATCCAGCAGGCTGGCACGGTGAAAGGGCGCAAGAGTGATCGCCATGCCACCTCCGACTGGATGAGCATGGAGCAGGAGCGTGGTATCTCTATCACCTCCTCGGTGATGCAGTTCCCTTACAAGGACCGAATCGTCAACCTGCTGGATACTCCCGGTCACGAAGACTTCTCTGAAGACACCTACCGCACGCTGACGGCTGTGGACTCCGCGCTGATGGTGGTAGACGGTGCCAAGGGTGTGGAAGACCGTACCATCAAGCTGATGGAAGTCTGTCGTCTGCGTGACACGCCGATTCTGGCTTTCGTCAACAAGATGGACCGTGACATCCGCGAACCCATCAGCCTGCTCGACGAAATCGAGGAAGTGCTGAAGATTGAGGCGGCGCCGATCAACTGGCCTATCGATATGGGTAAGCAGTTCAAGGGCGTCTATAACCTGTACACC
The DNA here is from genome assembly GCF_029846635.1 of Pokkaliibacter sp. MBI-7. Taxonomy (NCBI): domain Bacteria; kingdom Pseudomonadati; phylum Pseudomonadota; class Gammaproteobacteria; order Oceanospirillales; family Balneatrichaceae; genus Pokkaliibacter; species Pokkaliibacter sp. MBI-7. Next base: position 3,669,437 of record NZ_JARVTG010000001.1, read on the forward strand.
GATGTGGTGCATGTCTACACCCCCGGCAAGGGCCACACGCTGCAGGACGATATCCAGATTCAGGGTCTGGAAAGTGATGAAGCCAAAGCGTTGCTGGGTGATCTGTGGGCAAACTTTGTTGATGAAATTGAGCTGGTGCGTGGTGCAAGTCACACCTTCAATCTGGAAGCCTATCTGGCAGGCCAACAGACGCCCGTCTTCTTCGGTACTGCACTGGGGAACTTCGGTGTGCGTGAAATGCTCGACGGCTTTGTGGAGTGGGCACCTGCCCCGGCCAACCGCAAGACCGAAAGCCGTGAAGTTGCTTCTGCTGAGGAGAAGTTTTCGGGCTTCGTTTTTAAGATTCAGGCCAACATGGACCCAAAACACCGCGACCGTATTGCTTTCCTGCGAGTGTGTTCAGGCAGCTATACCCAGGGTATGAAGCTGCGCCATTGCCGCATTGGTAAGGATGTCCGTATTGCTGATGCAGTGACCTTTATCGCCGGTGAACGTGAAGCGGTGGAAGAGGCCTGGGCCGGTGACATTATTGGTTTGCATAACCACGGTACGATCCAGATCGGTGATACCTTCACCGAAGGTGAAGAGCTTAAATTCACCGGCATTCCGCACTTTGCGCCTGAACTGTTCCGCCGTGTGCGCCTGCGTGACCCGCTGAAGATGAAGCAGTTGCAGAAAGGTTTGCAGCAGCTGTCGGAAGAAGGTGCGACTCAGGTGTTCCAGCCGCTCAACAACAATGACCTGATTCTTGGCGCGGTCGGTGTGCTGCAGTTTGAAGTGGTCGCCTATCGTCTCAAGGACGAATACAAGGTCGAGTGCATCTACGAAGCCGTCAACGTTGCCACTGCCCGCTGGGTTGAGTGCAAGGACAGCAAGAAGTTTGAAGAGTTCAAGCGCAAGTGCGCTGATAACCTGTCAGTGGATGGCGGCGGCCTGTTGACTTATCTGGCGCCAACCCGCGTCAACTTGAGCCTGGCTCAGGAGCGTTATCCTGACGTGGTCTTCCGCGCGACACGTGAGCACTGATCTGGCACATTCTGATTCGCCTTAGTGCAACGATCAAATGCCCTCATTTTTGGGGGCATTTTCGTTTCTGCGGTTGCAAAGCCGTACGACTCCGACTAAATCTGTATCCCTAATGACGTTGTGCCTGTTGATTGATTTGCAGCAGGATTTGCAAGGCACGCATCCATCCACCCGAAAGAGCGGTAGTCGGGCAGTAGTCGATGAAAAAGAATTTCCCTGTTACACAGAAAGCCATTCCTTTGAAGGCCGGTCAGGTGCTGATCTCCGGAACAGACCTGAAAGGGGCCGTGACCTATTGCAATGATGACTTTATCGCGGTGAGTGGTTTTTCCCGTGATGAGCTGATTGGTCACAATCACAATATTGTGCGCCATCCGGATGTGCCGCCGGCGGTATACGCGGATCTGTGGCAGAACCTCAAGGCTGGCCGCTCCTGGATGGGTATTGTCAAGAACCGTGCAAAATCGGGTGACCATTACTGGGTGGATGCCTATATCACGCCGGTACTGGAACAGGGCCGGGTCGTCGGTTACGAGTCTGTGCGCCATCCCGCCTCGGTGGAGCAGATTGCCCGGGCAGAGGTGCTGTATGCCCGCATCAATCAGGGTAAGGCGCCACTGACACGGGCTGAGCAGTTCTCTCCGGTCTGGTGGCCGGTATTCTTTACCCTCGTTGTTGGCTTGCTGGGAGTAGTGGTACGTCAGTTGATTGATGACCCCATGCTGGCATGGGGGCTGGGTATCCTGATCGCGGTGCTGGCGGCCAGCGGTGTCTACTATCTGATTAATCAGCAGCTGGCCCGGCTGCTGCCGGATGCACGTGCGGTCTTTCACAACCCACTGGCCAGCTATATGTATCAGGGCAAGGTCAATCCGTTTACCGACATAGCGACCTCGATGTATGCCCTGAGGAGTCGGGCGCGCACGGTGGTGCATCGCCTGTCCAGCAGCTCCCGTCATGTGGCCCGTGAGGCGACGCATTCCCAGCAGCGGGTCAGTGAGGTGCAGGCGGGGATTCGCAAGCAGCAGTCTCAGGCCGATCAGCTGGCCGCAGCCATGAACGAGATGGCTGCGTCCATCGGCGAAGTGGCTCGACATGCCCGTGACTCTGCTGAGGTGACAGTACATATCGATCAGCAGGCGGGGGAAAGCCGTCAGGTGCTGGAGCGCACCATCGCCACCATTGAGCAGCTCAATCACAATGTCCAGCACACCTCCGAAGTCGTGGCCAGGCTGGCAACGCAGTCCAACGAGATTGGCAGTTTTGTTTCTGCGATCCATAGCATCGCTGATCAGACCAACCTGCTGGCGCTCAATGCCGCCATTGAGGCGGCACGTGCCGGTGAACAGGGTCGTGGATTTGCTGTGGTGGCAGATGAGGTGCGCAGTCTGGCAACACGTACTCAGGAAGCGACAGAACAGATTCAGGAAATCATCAGCAAGCTGCAGCAGGAGTCCGAGCAGGCTGTGGAGTCCATCAATGCCAGCAGGGCTGGCACTGAGGCCAGTGTGGCGCAGGTGCGTCATGCCGGTGACGTGCTGATCGATATCAGTCATGGCATGAGCGACATCCATCAACGCACGGAGCAGATCGCCACTGCTGCAGAGCAACAGAGCAGTGTGGCTGAAACCATCAACGGCAATGTCACGGAAATATCAGTGGCCGCAGACAGCATGACCAGTGAAATAGCCGAAACCGTTGCCTCGGTTGAGCGTGTAGCGGCCCAGGCCAAGGAGCAGGGCTCGCTGGCGGAGCGCATGGGGTAAAGTCTGGCAGTCCCATCCTGAGATGCCTTGAGAGCGCTGAGATAGGCGGTATATGACTGATTATGCTGCCTTTTCACAGCGCTTTTTCATGTTATGATCCAACGCGGATCAGGGTTAGGGTAAAGCAATGTCAGATACCACGGCGAAACAGGATCCGGCGTTACGTATTGCGTCGGGTCGTAAGCCATTTGTCGAACCACTGCGTTTAGGGCAACGGCTCAAGGAGATCCGCTTGAGTAATAACTGGACGCTGGAGGATGTCAGTCAGCGTACCGGTCTGGCGCGTTCTACCCTGTCCAAGATTGAAAACGAACAGATTTCCCCGACCTTTACTGCAGTGCAGAAACTATCTCACGGTCTGGGTATCGATCTGCCTCAGCTGTTCTCAACACCCAAGCGCAAGGAAAAGCCGCTGGGCAGGCGTGATCTGACCCGCCTGGGAGAGGGGCGCCCCCATCCCACACCTACTTACGAACATGAGCTGCTCTGCACGGACTTTGCCAACAAGCGCATGATTCCCTTCAAGACGATAGTGCATGCGCGCAGTTTCGATGATTTCAGTGAGTGGGTGCGTCATGACGGTGAGGAGTTCCTGCTGGTACTGGACGGGCAGGTGATGCTCTATACCGAGTTCTATGAGCCTCTTCAGCTGGAAACAGGCGATAGCCTGTACTTTGACAGCAGCATGGGCCATGCGGTGGTATCGGTTAGCAAGGATGACGCGGTCATCCTGTCGGTGTGTTCTTCCTGAGCCCGACGAAATTGCGTTGTATTCATCGGTTGTGTACGGCCTGGCGTTGTCACTCAAGGTAAGGAGAGAAAGTGAAGGTTCTGGTAACAGGTGCCCATGGTCAGGCAGGCAGCGCTATCGTTCTGCAATTACATCAGCTTGGATTCAAGGTTGATGCTGCCTCTCATGCCATGCTGGACATTGCCAATCCGGATGCTGTTGCTTCTTACCTGCAGAAATCACGCCCTGATTTTATCGTCAATGCCGCGGGTATGAACGATATCTATCTGGCCGAAAGACAGCCAGAGCGGTGTCGGCAGGTCAATCAGGAAGGTCCGGTGATACTGGCCAGAGAGGCGGAACATATGGGTATCGGCCTGCTGCATCTGTCCTGCGCACTGGTGTTCGATGGTCTGCTGAAAGTGCCCTATAAAGAGGATGACCCGATTCGTCCGGTCGGTATGCTGGGGGAGACCAAGTGGCTGGGTGAGGAAGGTGTCCGACGCCACTGCATGCGCCACATCATTTTGCGCAGTCACTGGTTGTTCAGCGCCACTGACGCAGGGGAAGTGGCTCAGGTATTGCGTGATGCCCGTACCCACAAGAGTTTGCCGGCGCTGGTTGATCACATCGGTCAGCCGACGGCAGCCGCTGATCTGGCCCGTGTCGTGGGCGCTATTCTGCAACAGCTGGAGTGCGGTGTAACTGAGTGGGGTACCTATCACTACGGCAGCGCCGAGTATACGAGCCGCTATGGCTTCTACGAAGCCATTCTGGCTCAGGCCAGACAGTTTATCGCTATTACCTGTGATGAGCTGGAAAGCCTCAATGCCGAACAGGCAGATGTGCTTCCCGCGCGTCCCAATCAGACCCGACTGGATTGCCGCAAGATTCGTCATGTCTTTGGCATTGGTCAGCGTCCATGGCGCCAGTATCTGCAGGCGATGCTGACTGAAATGTGTGATCCGATGATTTAGATAGCTAAGCCGCTGTCACGCTGTGTGGCAGCAATGCCGGATCGAAAATGAAAAAGCCGCAGCAGTGCGGCTTTTTCATTTCTTCGTCCAGGGTGCCCGCCCCTGGAGCGTGAGCAGGTGTTTCGTTGTCGCGTCTGTCAGCTCAGCTCCATGGCAGCGGCGACTTGCTTAGTGCAACGGAGACTATGTAAGCCAGTATCAGCCAGCAGGCGAAAAGGGCTATTACCCGACTGGCATAGGTTTTTCCACGCTTCAGGGCGACGGTACCCAGGACGATGTAGGCAATCAGTCCCAGCAACTTGGCAGTCAGCCAGCCAGCACCACTCTGGAAGGGATAGACGCCCAGTTGCACAATCAGGCCGATAGCGGTAACCAGCAACAGGGTGTCAATGATATGTGGCAAGATCCTGACCCACTTCTTTTCCAGCATAGGTGAGCGACGCAGCATCCACATTCCGCGCAGGGTAAAAAGAAAGATGCTGAGAAAGGCGAACAGCATATGGCTGTGTTTGAAGGCGATAACCATGCAGGTTCCTTGAGTTGCCTGATGTGAGAGAAATTCGTGATGATTGCAGTACGCCACAATATCAGGTTATGGCGCCAAGATTGTGGCGATAATAGCGAAAATTGCTGGATGCCGATATGACGGTGCTGTTATATGGTCGGCTTTGCTTTAAAATGCCCCACCTTAATCAAGGGCCGTTACGACAACAACCACATCGGCCTTCAGTTTAGTAGGTAAAGAGGAGCAAGATGACATCATCCCTGAGTGAAGCCTTTCAGGATATCCGTCCCTACGAGGATGGCGAGGTCAAGGAGGTCATCGCCCGGATTCTGGCTGATCAAGAGTTTATTGATGCCATAGTACGCTTCAAGTATCCCAAACTGCGTAATTATCTCGGCTGGTTGCTCAATCCGGCAGTGGCCTTTGCCCTGCGTCGGCAGGCGGGCAAGATTGGCAACATCCGCGATTTTCAGCATAACGTTTCTTTCTATATGGATCGGATGATCCATAAAAGCACTACCGGCCTGACAGTCACCGGGATTGATAAGCTGCAGCCCGGTAAGGCTTATCTGTTTATCTCCAACCATCGCGATATCGCTATGGACCCCGCTTTCGTCAACTATGCCCTGTGGCACAATCAGCACGATACGGTACGCATCGCCATCGGTGACAACCTGCTGCGCAAACCGTACGTCAGTGATCTGATGCGGCTGAACAAGAGTTTTATCGTCAAGCGTTCAGCCAAAGGCGTGCGGGAGATGATGGCGACCTACCTGCAGTTGTCCACTTACATCGACAGCTCCATTGCCGATGGTCATTCCATCTGGATTGCACAGCGAGAAGGGCGGGCAAAAGACGGCAAGGATCTGACGGATCCGGCCATCATCAAGATGTTCTACATGTTCCGTAAGAAGGAAGGTCTGAGTTTTGCCGAGGCCATGCAGCGCCTGCATATTGTGCCTGTCAGTATCTCCTATGAATACAATCCCTGTGATCAGTCCATGGCGCGCGAGCTCTATGCTCTGGCCGAACAGGGAGGTTATGAAAAGTCTCAGTTTGAGGATATCCAGAGTATTGTCCGCGGCATCGTCGGCTATAAAGGTCAGGTGCATGTGGCTTTCGGCGATGAAATCGTTGAGCCGCCTGCTTCACCGGAAGAGCTGGCGGAACTGATTGATCGTCAGATTCTGGACAATTACTTCATGCACGGCTCTAACCTGACTGCAGCCAAACATCTGGGTGTCAGTACTCAACAAGTGCCTTCAGCGGAACAGCAGACGACCTTTGATGAACGTCTCGAAGGGTTATCGGAAGGTCAGCGGGCATTTTTTCTGGAAATGTATGCCGCTCCGGTGCGGCGTAAGCTGGCGCTGGAACAACAGTAAGGGAGACCGGTTGTATGGCAGCGTTGATCGCTGGATTGCGTACCTGCATTTTTTACCTGGGATATTTCCCCACGGTAATCAGCTACTCACTGATCTGTGTAGTGTTTTTTATCTGGGTGCCCTTTCGCCATCGTCACCCTCTGGTCGTGCTATTTAACCGCTTCTTCATCTGGTGGTTGCGTATCTCCTGCGGTGTGCGTCATCAGGTGACTGGTATAGAGCATATGCCCAGAGACGGTGCCTTTGTACTTATCAGTAATCACCAGAGCCAGTGGGAAACGTTCTACCTGCAAACCTTGCCGCGTGCTCTGGTGACGGTGTTGAAAAAAGAGCTGCTGTCCGTCCCGTTCTTTGGCTGGGCTCTGCGGCTGTTGCGTCCCATCGCCATTGACCGGTCGCAAAAGACCAATGCCCTGAAGCAGATTCTCAAGCAGGGTAAAGAGCGACTGGGTGCCGGCGAAGGGTTATTGATTTTCCCGCAGGGGACTCGGCTTGATCCCGGTGTGGAAGGTACCTATTCAAAAAGCGGGACGGTTCTTGCGTGTTCCTCCGGGGTGCCGTTGCTGCCCTTAGTCCATAATGCGGGTACCTGCTGGCCTAACAAACGCTTTATCAAGTTTCCGGGTACGATTCAGATCGTGCTGGGAGCGCCCATCGATACGGTCGGTAAAACCACCGATGAAGTGCATTCTCAGGCTGTCGACTGGATGCAGGCTCAGCTGAAGGCTATGCCTCAGCATCTACCGGGATGATGAAATAACGCATTCCGGGCCGGGAAGGGAATCCCCTTCCCGCTCTTTTCTCCTTGCCACCTCGCTACTTTTCCTTCTTTTCTGTTATCAGCTGCACTCTTGCAAGAGCATAGTGGTGGTGATTCGGCTTGGCATTTACGCTTGCTGCTGGCTATGGTGTAACAACTTGAGGTAGTCGGCCATGTTGTTGCCGCATGGTCAGTGCGGAGGGATGCATGATGTGTCGTTGGTTGTGGGGATGGGCGTGTTACTGGTTCGCAGCCACTGCGCTGGCGCACACCTTACCCCTGGGGGATGGCAAGATCAGCCAAATGCCACAGACTGGCTATGTGATGGTCTGCCAGTCGGAGCATCGTGGGCGTGGTGTTATGGGGCCCTCACCCTGGATCGTCGGCGATCACTGGGATCCAGCACAGAAACCGATGGTGCAGGGGCGACGCTACTGGCATGAAGCTTACATCAATATCAGCGAAGTTATCGCGGGCGTGGTGCGGCAGCGTCATATCGAAGGTAATGGTCTGCCTGTCAGTGCACCGACGGGGCAGTTTCCCATAGCGCAGAGTGATCCTGCCTTTCGCTATGATCGCAACCCTAACCGTATCCACTCCCAGACCGTAGCGTATGACCTTCCCTTGCAACCGGCACTGGCAGCTCGGGCTTCCTGCTTACCGATGGGGCCGATTGGTATCGCGTTGAATGGGGTGGCGATCTTCAATGCCCTGGATGATCTTGGGCGTGATGCAGTAGCGCATGAGGTGCAGGATAGCTGTCAGGGGCATCCGCAGGAGCAGGGGGCGTATCACTATCATGGACCGAGTGACTGCCTGTCAGGCAGCCTGCAGCCTGCTCAGTTGCTGGGTTACGCACTGGATGGATTTGGTATCTACAGTATGTGGGATGAGCAGGGGCGGCAGCTGACCAATGCGGATCTTGATGCCTGCCACGGGCGGACAAGTAAGGTTCGTTGGAATGGCCAAGAAGTCACGATGTATCACTACGTGATGACGGAAGAGTATCCCTATACTCTGGGATGTTTCCGCGGTACGCCATTGACGCTGGCTCATCTGCGCATGCAGCATCCATCTTTTCCACGTCAGCTGCCACCGCCGCCGGGTCAAGGGCGTCTGCGACCGCAATGGTAAGAGAGGGGCTGTTTTGGTGGCGATGAAAAGCAACAACCCCGCAGATGCGGGGTTGTTATGTGCTGTACGTCAAAGTGCGTGCAGAGTTAGCCCTGGTAGCGTTTGAAAATCAGCGTAGCGTTAGTGCCACCAAAACCGAAGCTGTTGGACATGATGCAGTTCAACACCTGTTCTCTGTTGGAGGCGGGAATGTTGGCACCGGCCAGCGCAGGGTCAAGGTTATCGATGTTGGCAGAGCCAGCGATAAAGTTGTTTTCCATCATTAGCAGGCTGTAGATGGCTTCCTGTACGCCAGCTGCGCCCAGCGAATGGCCAGACAGAGACTTGGTTGATGTAACAGGAGGCATGTTGTCGCCAAAGACTGCCATCACTGCCTTCATTTCGGCGACATCACCCACGGGGGTGCTGGTGCCGTGGGCATTGATGTAGTCGATAGGCAAATCCAGGCCTGCCATCGCCTGATGCATGCAGCGTTTGGCACCTTCGCCAGACGGTGCAACCATATCGTAGCCATCAGAGGTTGCGCCATAGCCTACCAGTTCAGCGTAGATCTTGGCGCCACGCGCTTTGGCGTGTTCCAGCTCTTCAAGAACCAGCATGCCGCCACCGCCGGCAATAATGAAACCGTCACGGTCAACATCGTACGCGCGGGAGGCTTTTTCTGGGGTTTCGTTGTATTTGGTAGACAAGGCGCCCATGGCATCGAACAGCACCGTTTGCGCCCAGTGCAGTTCTTCACCGCCACCCGCAAACACGATGTCTTGCTTACCCAGTTGGATCAGCTCCATACCATTGCCGATACAGTGTGCGCTGGTGGCGCAGGCTGAGGTGATGGAGTAGTTCACACCCTTGATTTTGAAGGGGGTTGCCAGACATGCTGACACAGTGCTGCCCATGGTACGGGTAACACGATAGGGGCCAACTTTGCGCACGCCTTTTTCGCGTGCCAGGTCGCCAGACTCGATGATATTGGCGGATGAGGCACCACCGGAGCCTGCAATCAGACCGGTCCGTTCACTGGAAACCATTTCTGGGCTGAGGCCAGCATCTTCGATAGCCTGTGCCATCGACAGATAGGCAAAGCCCGCTGCGTCACCCATGAAGCGACGCAGTTTACGGTCAATGGCTTCATCCAGATTGACGTCCGGACGGCCAGCAATATGGCTACGAAAGCCCATTTCTGCATATTCAGGTTGAAAGGAAATGCCGGAACGGCCCTGCTGCAGAGAGTCCAGTACAGTAGCCTTATCGTTGCCCAGGCAGGACACGATACCCATTCCGGTAACAACAACGCGTCGCATTAAAGCGCCCTCATGTCAATTAACTTGACCTAGCACTCGAACGTGCCAGGGCAGGATCAGAATTGGTCGGTAGTGGTAAACAGACCTACACGCAGATCCTTCGCACTGTAAATCTCGCGTCCGTCTACATACATATGGCCGTCAGCAATACCCATGACCAGTTTGCGCTCGATAACACGCTTCAGGTTGAGGCGATAGCTGACGGTCTTGGCGGTTGGCAGTACCTGGCCAAAAAAGCGTACTTCGCCAGCACCTAAAGCACGGCCGCGACCAGGGTTACCTTTCCACGCAAGGAAGAAACCAACGATCTGCCACATGGCGTCGAGACCCAGGCAGCCTGGCATCACAGGATCACCAGGGAAATGGCAGCCAAAGAACCAAAGGTCAGGGTTGATGTCCAGCTCTGCGACGATTTCCCCTTTGCCGAAATCACCACCGACTTCGGAGATATGAGTGACGCGGTCCAGCATCAGCATGTTACCGATTGGCAGCTGAGCGTTGCCTGGGCCGAACATCTCACCATGGCCACACTGAAGTAGCTCTTCACGGGTAAAAGAGGAGGGTCTGGTCATCGATATTTACTTTCCATTCCTTATTTAACTTTGTCAGCGGCAACAGTGATATTTTTCTATCGGCTGACAAATAAACCGCCATTATATACATCCTCGGCTAGTGATGGCAGAGGCAATGTGAATGGATACTTATTTGCTGCGCCGCACAGCGGCGTGGGCAAGAGTGATCATTGCCGCCTTATAGGCAGACTCAGGCAAAAAGGCCAGGCACTCCAGAGCAAGGTCACGCTCTTCTTCGGCCTTGCGCACGGTGTAGTCCAGAGCGCCACAGTCGCGAACACAGGCAGTAATGTGATCCAGCTGCTCAAGGCCGCCGTGCTCGATCGCGTTACGAATAAGCTGCGCTTCATCTTCGGCCAGAGTGCGCATGGCGTATATCAATGGCAGGGTAGGCTTGCCTTCAGCCAGGTCATCACCGACGTTCTTGCCCATCTCTTCGGCATTGCCTGTGTAGTCAAGAATGTCGTCCATCAGCTGGAAGGCTGCACCCAGATGGCGTCCGTAGCGCTGCAAAGCATCGCAGGCGCTGGCAGAGGCGCCGCTTAACTGGGCAGCCGCAAGCGCGCTGGCTTCAAACAGCATGGCTGTCTTGCCATGGATCACGCGCATGTAATCGGCTTCAGTGGTGTCTGGATTGTTGCAGTTGAGTAGCTGCAACACCTCACCTTCGGCAATAACATTGGTGGCGTGGGAGATGGTTTTCATAATGTCCATATTGCCGATGGCTACCAGCATCTGGAACGAGCGTGAATAGAGGAAGTCACCCACCAGAACACTGGGGGCGTTGCCCCATTCTGCGTTGGCTGTCGGGCGGCCGCGACGCATATCGGAGGTGTCCACCACATCGTCATGTAAGAGCGTGGCTGTATGAATAAATTCGATAATGGCGGCCAGAGGGATGTGGTCTTTCCCCTGATACTCACAAGCCATGGCTGTGAGCAGTGTCAGCAGCGGGCGAACGCGCTTGCCACCACTATTAATAATGTAGTGACCAATGGTTTCGACCAGCGCGACCTCTGAATGCAGATGCTGGAGAATGCACTGGTTGACGGCGGCAAATTCGTCGGCGACGACGGAGTGTAGTTGCTGTGGCTGCATGAGAGTATTCGAAGCTGAAAAACTGCACCCATGCTAGGAAGGGGGGGGTACCCTGTCAAGCGCGGTGGTTGCGAGGCTTGCGCCACTTCTGGTTTGCCTATTTACGGCTTGCGTGAGCTGGTGATTTTGCGTACACTTTCGCACCCTAAACCTGCCCGAAATCGCTCCCTATTATATGGTGCTTCCATTAGAAGTAGGTTTCCCTTAGTAGCCGGGTAGGTAAACCATGGAGAAGACAATGTACGCAGTTATCGTAAGCGGCGGCAAACAGTACCGGGTTAAAGCCGGTGAAACCCTGAAACTCGAAAAACTGACCGCCGATGTTGGCGCGGCAGTCGAGTTTGACAAGGTGCTGCTGGTTGCAAATGGCGAAGACGTTAAAATCGGCGCCCCTGTAGTTGACGGTGCGAAAGTGAGTGCTGAAGTGGTATCTCACGGTCGTGGCGAGAAAGTGACCACCATCAAGTTCCGCCGCCGTAAGCATCACATGAAGCGCATTGGTCATCGTCAGTGGTTCACTGAAGTGAAAATCACTGGCATCAATGCCTAATGGCGTTTGTTGAATAACGGAGGAAAGTTAAATGGCTCACAAGAAGGCCGCGGGTAGTTCTCGCAACGGTCGCGATTCCGAAAGTAAACGCCTTGGCGTTAAGCGTTTCGGTGGTCAGGTAGTAGACGCTGGTAACATTATCGTTCGTCAGCGTGGTACCCAGTTCTATCCAGGTACTAACGTTGGTCTGGGTAAAGACTTCACTCTGTTTGCCAAGGCAGACGGCGTGGTCAAGTTTGAAGTCAAGGGCCCGAAGAAGCGTAAATACGTTTCTATCGTAGCTGCTTGATAGCTCCGCTCAGCGGACGGAAAAAGCTCTGCCTATGGCGGGGCTTTTTTTGTTTCTGTACCCTGTTCCGACGCGAAATTAATTGGTTAGTGAAGCATTTGTACTCTGCCTGTTGGCGTGGTGTGTCGTCGGGGCGGCAGGGGCGGAAGTGCACAGAGGTAAGTTATGAAGTTTGTTGATGAGGCCAGCATTGTTGTTGAGGCTGGTAAGGGCGGAAACGGATGTATGAGTTTTCGTCGTGAGAAGTTTATTGAAAAAGGCGGACCTGACGGTGGTGATGGCGGTCATGGTGGTTCGGTCTGGATGGAAGCTGATGAGAACCTGAATACGCTGGTTGATTTTCGCTTTGTGCGTCAGTATCGCGCTGAAAGCGGTCAGCCGGGGCAGGGTAAGGATTGTACCGGTAAGGCTGGTGAGGATCTGGTTATCAAGGTGCCCGTTGGTACTTCCATTATTGATGAAGATACCGAGGAAGTGCTCGGCGATCTGACTGTGGGTGGTCAGCGGATAAAGGTGGTGCAGGGCGGTTTCCGTGGTCTGGGCAATGCTCGTTTCAAGTCCAGTGTGAATCAGGCGCCCCGACAGACTACCAAGGGTACGCCTGGAGAGAGTCGTAACCTGCGCCTTGAACTGAAAGTGCTGGCCGATGTCGGCTTGTTAGGTTTGCCTAATGCTGGCAAGTCAACTTTTATTCGCTCTATCTCTTCTGCTAAGCCTAAAGTGGCGGATTATCCGTTCACTACGCTGGTGCCCAATCTGGGCGTGGTGCGTGTGCAGCAGCATCGCAGCTTTGTGGTGGCTGACATCCCGGGATTGATTGAGGGGGCTGCTGAGGGGGCTGGGTTGGGGATTCGTTTCCTTAAGCACTTAGCGCGTACCCGTTTGTTGCTGCATATCGTTGATATGGCGCCCTGGGATGAATTAACGCCACCAGAAGCTGCGGAAGTCATTGTCAGTGAGCTGGGTAAATTCAGTCAGACTCTGGTTGGGCGTGAGCGCTGGCTGGTGTTGAATAAGCTGGATATGGTGCCAGATGATGAGCGTGACGAGCGCTGTCAGGCGGTCATTGATGCGCTTGACTGGCAGGGGCCTGTGTTCCGGATTTCTGCGATCAACGCTGACGGTACGCAGGCGTTGTGTCATGCCATCATGGAGTGGATCGAAGAGCAGGCTGAGGCTGAGGAGCAGAATCCTGAACTGGTAGCAGCCAGAGAGCAGGAGCGTCTGCAGGTTGAGCGTGAGGCGCGTCAACGTATTGATGCATTGCGTCGTGCTCACAAAGAGGCTGGTGATAGTGACTTCGATGATGATGACTTCGACGATGATGATTATGACATCGAAGTGGAATACGTGCGTTAAGGAGTAAGCGTGAATAAGCGCGGTAAGCTGGCCCAGTCAAAGCGCTGGGTGGTCAAAATCGGCAGTTCTTTGTTGACCAATGATGGTCGCGGTCTCGATGAGGCGGCGATAGCTGGCTGGGTTGATCAGTTGGCAGCGTTGCACAAAGAAGGGGTGGAGCTGGTGCTGGTCTCTTCGGGGGCGGTGGCGGCGGGTATGTCCCGGCTGGGTTTGAAGGAGCGACCGCGCGAGCTTTTCCAGTTGCAGGCTACTGCTGCCGTGGGGCAGATGGGGTTGGTGCAGGTCTGGGAGTCCAGCTTTTCGCGCCACGGACTGCACACGGCGCAGGTGTTGCTGACGCACGATGATCTTTCCAATCGCACCCGCTATCTGAATGCGCGCAGTACTCTGCGTGGTCTGGTTGAGTGGGGAGTGGTGCCGGTCATCAATGAGAATGACACCGTGGTTACCAGTGAGATCTGTTTTGGTGACAACGATACACTCGGGGCGTTGGTTGCAAATCTGATAGTGGCTGACGTGTTGGTGATTCTGACGGACCAGCAGGGTTTATTTACCAAAGATCCGCGTAAGCATGTTGATGCTGAGTTTGTGTCCGAAGCGAGTGCGGGTGATGCCTCTCTTGAGGTGATGGCCGGTGGTGGTGCCGGGTTGCTGGGGCGGGGTGGTATGCTGACCAAGGTCAGGGCGGCGAAGGTTGCTGCGCGCTCTGGGGCGGCGACCATTATAGTCAGTGGGCGTGAGTCGGATGTGTTGCGTCGCTTGCATCAGGGTGAGGTGCTGGGCACCATGTTGACATCTGAACAATCACCTCAGGCGGCGCGTAAGCAATGGCTGGCTGGTCATCTGAAAGCTAAAGGAAAGCTGGTTCTGGATGCTGGTGCGGTGAGAGCGGTGCGCGAGTCGGGTGTGAGCTTGCTGTCTGTCGGGGTTACTGCGGTGGAAGGTGAGTTTTCTCGTGGTGAAATGGTGCTGTGTGTTGATGCGGCGGGTGAGGTGATTGCACGCGGTCTGGTGGGGTATTCTGCTGAAGAAGCGCGGTTAATCCTCGGTCACTCTTCGCGAGAGATTGCTGAGGTGTTGGGTTACAGTGCTGAGCCGGAATTGGTGCACAGGGATAACCTAGTTCTGAGTTGAGTAATGGTGTCGCTTGAGATGTTGTAAAGGAATGGTGGTGGCGTGAGCTGTCACCATTTTTTATATCTGGGGGCTGGCGGGGTTTTGTCTAGAGTTAAAACAACGAAACCGGCACATGGCCGGTTTCATTGTGAGATCTTGATGTACGATCAAGTCTTAGGCAGCAGTAGCCAGATTCTTGATAGCAGCATTCAGACGGCTCTTATGACGTGCAGCTTTGTTCTTGTGGAACAGGCCTTTGTCAGCAGCGCGATCCAGCACGGGTACAGCAACCTCGTAGGCAGCTTTGGCTGCTTCTGCGTTACCCGCCTCAACAGCGTTGACTACTTTCTTCAGATAGGTGCGTACCATGGAGCGCATGCTAGCATTCTGCTGGCGATGCTTCTCGGCCTGGCGTGCACGCTTTTTAGATCCTGCGGAATTTGCCACAATCCGGCTCCTCGAGAATTCCAGAAAAGGTGTGTGTTTATGCCAATTTGAAGGACCGAAATTATCCCCATAGGCTGGTTGAAAGTCAACCACATATCGGCTGCAATTTTATCTGGCGGGAAACTGCTCACAATGGGAGGGCATTGACGTATCATGCTCGCTCTCCGATTTGTCCCTGATGACGTCTATTAACCGGGCTTTGCAGGGCGGTAATGTGCTGGCTACAAGTGAGTCTTCAATAGTATGGCTGAGTTAGTCGATAAGCCACGGCAGGTAGGGTTGCTGAGAAGCAGTGCTGTGGTGGGTATTATGACCATGGTGTCACGTGTGCTGGGTTTGGTCCGGGACATGGTCATCGCCGCTGCATTTGGTGCTGGTACCGGGGCGGATGCATTTTTTGTAGCGTTTAAAATTCCCAATTTTCTGCGCCGCTTGTTTGCTGAAGGGGCGTTCAATCAGGCTTTTGTGCCTGTGCTGGCTGAGTATCAAACCAAAGTCACCAAAGCTGACATTAAGCGACTGGTTGACAGTGTGGCGGGAGCGCTGGGCCTGAGCTTGCTGCTTGTAACGCTGCTCGCCATGCTGGGGGCGCACTACATTACCTGGATATTTGCTCCGGGGTTTAATGCAGACCCACAGAAGTTTGCTTTAGCTGTGGAGATGCTGCGTATCACCTTTCCTTACCTGCTGCTGATCTCGCTGACGGCGTTTTCAGGCAGTATTCTCAATGCTTACAAACAATTTGCTGTGCCTGCATTTACGCCGGTCTGGTTGAATGTGTGCATGATCTGTACGGCATTATGGCTGGCTCCGCAGATGCAAACCCCGGTAATGGCGCTGGCCTGGGGAGTGTTGATCGCCGGTGCGGTGCAGTTCACCTTTCAGTTGCCGTTTCTCTATCGTCTGGGATTACTGCCAGTGCCTCGGCCTGATTTTCAGCATGAGGGGGTGCGCCGGATTCTCAAGTTGATGTTGCCCGCCTTGTTTGGTGTGTCGGTCAGCCAGATAAATCTGTTGCTGGACACCGTGCTGGCGTCGTTTCTGCAAACTGGCAGTGTTTCCTGGCTGTATTTTTCTGACCGGTTATCTGAGTTGCCGCTCGGTGTGTTCGGTATTGCGATAGCAACAGTGATACTGCCCAGTTTGTCGCGTCAGCATGCCAGTCGTTCACAGGAAGACTTTGCGCGAACGCTGGATTGGGCCATCTTCATGATTCTACTGATTGGTATTCCGGCTTCGTTAGCTCTGGTGATGCTGGCAGAGCCTCTGTTGATTTCATTGTTTCATTATGGAGCGCTGACTGAGCATGATGTGGCCATGAGCGCCATGAGTTTGCGTGCCTATGGTCTGGGTTTGTTGGCTTTTATGCTGATCAAGGTGTTGGCGCCGGGGTTTTATGCCCGGCAGGATACCCGTACGCCTGTCAAGATTGGTATCTGGGCTATGGTGGCCAATATGGTTATGAACCTGCTGCTGATCTGGCCTCTCGCTCATGCCGGTCTGGCGTTGGCAACCTCGCTTTCGGCATTCATGAATGCAGGCTGCCTGGCGTGGTATCTCCATCGTGATGGGTTGTTGCATGCGCAGGTGGGCTGGGCAAAGCGAATTGTGCAATTGCTGGTGGCCAACGGCGGTTTGGTTGTGATGATTTGGCTGGTCGTGCCAGATAAGGCGGTTTGGTTTGCCTGGCATGGTATGGCGAGAGCTTGGCATCTGGCTGCTTTAGTTGTCGCTGGAGCCGTGCTCTATGCTGTGCTGCTGCTGGCTACGGGGTTGCGCCCGAGGCATCTGCGAGCGGCTGCGTAAGGTGTGGTGGCCCTGGTTGGTGGTCATGCTGTCATCAGTCACTGCAGTTCGGTATGGTTGGTGACTGAGCTGTACAGGTAAGCAGTGCGCCGTGGTCTGTTGCGTCTTGCTCATATATAATCCACCGCTTCTTTGAGAGCTGCTTGGTATTCCCTGGTCGTTATGGAGCTTATTCGAGGCCTGCACAATCTGAAGCCGAGGCACCAAGGCTGTGTCGCGACAATCGGCAATTTTGATGGTGTCCATCTTGGGCATGTCAAAGTGCTGTCGCAGGTGAGGGCCGCTGGCGAGCGTTTCGGTTGCCCTACGCTGGCTATTATCTTTGAGCCGCAGCCAAGGGAGTTTTTTGATATTGCCTCTGCGCCACCGCGGATTACCCGTCTACGCGACAAAGTGCGCTATTTGCAGGAAGCGGGTATCGATGCGGTATTGTGTCTGCCCTTCAATGACAAGTTACGTTCTTTGCCCGCGCTGGCGTTTGTGAACGCGGTGCTGCTGGAAGGGTTGCGAGTACGCCATTTTGTGGTGGGTGATGACTTCCGTTTTGGCTGTGATCGGGCGGGGGATTTCACACTGTTGCAGCAAATTGGTGCTACCTGTGGCTTTGTGGTGGAAAATACCCACACTTTCAGCCTGCATGGTGCGAGAGTGAGTAGCTCCAGAATTCGTGAGTTGCTTGCAGATGCACAACTGGCACGGGCGGAGAAAATGCTCGGGCGTTCCTATGCGATCAGTGGCAGGGTGGAGTATGGCCAGCAACTGGGGCGTACTATCGGTGTGCCAACGGCCAATATCTCCCTGCGTGGTAAGCAGCCTGCGTTGCGTGGCGTATTTGCGGTGGAGGTTCTGGGGCTTGGCGGCCTGCCAATGCCGGCAGTTGCCAATATTGGTATGCGCCCAACCGTGAAGGGTATCAAGCCCAATCTTGAAGTTCATCTGCTGGACTATTCCGGCAATCTCTATGGTCAGCACATCGATGTTGTGTTTCGCCATTATATTCGTGCCGAGCAGCGCTTCCCTGATCTGCAGGCACTGACGACACAGATCCATCTTGATATTGCTCATGCGCGCAACTGGTTTGAGCGTCGTGAGGCAGCTGACGAGACTTATTCAGCCTGAGTGAAGAACCCAATGACCGACTATAAAAGCACACTGAATCTGCCGGAAACGGCATTCCCGATGAAAGCGGGGCTGCCACAGCGCGAGCCTGAGATGCTGGCGCGCTGGAAAGAAATTGATCTTTACCAGAAGATTCGCGAAGTGAGCCAAGGTCGCAAGCGCTTTATTCTGCATGATGGCCCGCCCTATGCGAATGGCAGCATCCATATCGGCCATGCGGTCAATAAAATCCTGAAAGATATCATTATCAAGTCTCGCACCATGATGGGTTTTGATGCGCCTTATGTGCCGGGCTGGGACTGTCATGGTCTGCCCATTGAGCACAAGGTGGAGACGAGCAAGCACAAGGTCAAGGCTGAAGACGGCAGCACTATTGAAGTATCTGGCAAGCTGTTATCACCCGATGCTGTGCGTGAGCAATGTCGGCTCTACGCTGCAGAGCAGATCGAAGGTCAGATGCAGGATTTTATTCGCCTTGGGGTTCAGGGTGAGTGGAGCAATCCCTACAAGACCATGAGCTTTGCTAACGAGGCGGGCGAGATTCGGGCGCTGGCTCGTATCGTGGAAAAAGGCTTTGTCTTCAAGGGGTTGAAACCTGTTAACTGGTGCTTTGACTGTGGATCTGCGCTAGCAGAGGCCGAAGTAGAGTACGCAGACAAAAAGTCTCCTGCTATCGATGTTGGTTTTGTGTGTGCTGAGCCTGCAAAACTCATCACTGCCTTTGGTCTGAAAGAATTGACCAAGCCAGTGCAGGCGGTTATCTGGACGACCACGCCATGGACTATTCCTGCCAACCAGGCACTGAATGCGCATCCTGAGCATCGGTATGCGCTGGTGGATGTGGGTGACAAGTATCTGCTATTGGCTGTTGAGCTGGTTGAGAGCTGCCTGCAGCGCTATGGTCTGGAAGGTAAGGTGGTTGCCAGTTGTGCTGGTGAGGCGCTGGAGCTGATCAAGTTTAGCCACCCCTTCTATGAGCGCTACTCGCCTATGTATCTGGCTGATTATGTTGCTGTTGATGCGGGTACCGGCATTGTGCATTCTGCGCCGGCTTATGGTGAAGATGACTTCCATTCCTGTAAGCGTTACGG
Organism: Pokkaliibacter sp. MBI-7; assembly: GCF_029846635.1. Lineage (NCBI taxonomy): Bacteria > Pseudomonadati > Pseudomonadota > Gammaproteobacteria > Oceanospirillales > Balneatrichaceae > Pokkaliibacter > Pokkaliibacter sp. MBI-7. The sequence continues at coordinate 3,688,468 of NZ_JARVTG010000001.1, forward strand.
CATGGAGAATGATCAGATTCTCAGTCCGGTGCAGGGCAATGGTGTCTATGTGGATTCGCTGCCCTTCTTTGGTGGCATGATGATTTGGAAGGCTAATCCTGTCATCGTTGAAAAGTTGCAGGAAGTCGGCGCTCTGTTGGCTCACAGTGCTATCAATCACAGTTACATGCACTGCTGGCGTCACAAGACTCCGGTTATCTACCGTGCTACGGCGCAGTGGTTCGTGGGGATGGATGTTCAGCCTGAGTCTGGAGCTACCCTGCGTACTCGTGCACTGGATGCGATCGAGCAAACTCAGTTTGTTCCCGCCTGGGGTAAGCCACGTCTGCAGAGCATGATTGCCAACCGTCCTGACTGGTGTATCTCCCGTCAGCGGAACTGGGGGGTGCCCATTCCCTTGTTCCTTCATAAGGAGAGCGGAGAGCTTCATCCTCGTACCGTAGAGTTGATGGAGGAGGTGGCAAAACGTGTCGAGCAGGAAGGTATCGAAGCCTGGTTTAAACTGGATGCGGTTGAGCTGTTGGGCGAGGAAGCCGGCCAATACGATAAGATCTCTGATACGCTGGATGTGTGGTTCGATTCAGGTACCACACACTGGCACGTGCTGCGTGGCTCGCATGGTCTGGGTCATGATCATGGCCCCCGTGCAGATCTCTATCTGGAAGGGTCTGATCAGCATCGTGGCTGGTTCCATTCCTCCTTGCTGACGGGATGTGCGATTGATGGGCATGCCCCCTACAAAGCGTTGCTGACTCACGGATTCACAGTGGATCAGGAAGGTCGCAAAATGTCCAAGTCTCTGGGCAATGTAGTGGTGCCTCAGACGGTGATGAGTACCTATGGTGCGGATATTCTGCGTCTGTGGGTGTCTGCAACGGATTATAGCGGCGACATGGCCGTTTCGGATGAAATTCTGAAGCGTACAGCCGACACCTATCGCCGTATTCGTAATACCGCGCGTTTTCTTCTGGCAAACCTGAATGGTTTTGTTCCTGAGCAGCACCTGGTCGCTCCGGAGTCGATGCTGGCATTGGATCGCTGGGTGGTTGACCGTGCAGCACAGCTGCAGGACGAGATCAGCCAAGCCTATGAACAGTATCAGTTCCTCACTATCTATCAGAAAGTGCACCACTTCTGCTCGTTGGATCTTGGTTCTTTCTATCTGGATGTGATCAAGGATCGTCAGTACACCACTCAGCAGGACAGTCTGGCACGCCGTTCGGCACAAACAGCGATGTACCATCTGGTGGAGGCGCTTGTGCGCTGGGTTGCACCTATCCTGAGTTTCACCGCAGAGGAAATCTGGCTGACTATGCCAGGGAAACGTGCAGAGTCTGTGCACCTTGAAACCTGGTATCAGGGCCTGTTCCGTCTCAACGCGGGGGATGTTATCACTCCGGCTTATTGGGAGCTGATACTGGAGGCCAAGCAGGCCGTCAACAAGGAGCTGGAGAACAAGCGTAATGCTGGCGTGATCAAGAATGGTCTGGCTGCTGAAGTGGCATTGTTCTGTGAAGGTGATTTGTTTGTGGCGCTGTCTGCTCTCGGTGAGGAGCTGCGTTTCGTTACTCTGACCTCGGCTGCTGCTGTACATGCGGTGTCTGCTGCTGAGGGAGCAGAGCCCAGTGAAATGGAAGGGTTGCTGATTTCCGTCACAGCGTCTGAATACAAGAAGTGCGGTCGTTGCTGGCATCATCGCCCGGACGTTGGCTTGCATCAGGGGCATGATGATCTGTGTGGGCGTTGTGTAGAAAACGTAGCCGGCGAAGGCGAGCGACGCCTCTTTGCCTGATGGCTGGGTGAGCGTGTGCAGGTGATTGTTAATCGTAGAATGAGTCACGCAATATGTTGAGTCTTCCCGAGGGCTATCACCTGCGCAATTTGCGCTGGCTGTGGCTGATGGTGTTGGTGGTGGTGCTGGATTTGGCGGCCAAAGCGTGGGTAAGCGAGACGCTTACCTACGCGCAGCCAGTCTATGTGCTGCCAGTATTTGATCTGACCCTGTTGCACAATACTGGAGCTGCATTCAGCTTTCTGGCTGCGGCGGGTGGCTGGCAGCGCTGGCTGTTTGCAGCCATCGCTGTCGTGGTGAGTGTTGTTATTCTGCTGTGGATGATGAAGCTTTCGTCAAAGCAGTATTGGCATGCTGTTGCCCTGGCCTTAATTTTGGGTGGAGCGCTGGGAAATTTGCATGATCGTATTCTGCTAGGTTACGTGGTTGATTTCCTGTCGTTCCATTACAACGGCTGGTTTTTCCCCGCATTCAATCTGGCTGATTCTGCAATCACTCTGGGTGCGTTGATGTTGATTCCCGATATGCTGGGTTTTAAAGGTGCGGGACAGCGCCAGCAGCATTGAGTAGGGATGGATAAGTCTGATAACTCTGCAGGTCTTATGCAGAGGGCTTGATGAGATGTGGTGAATGCATACGAGTGATGTAGTAGTGGAAAGCCGGGCGAGAGTGACGTTGCATTTCTCGCTGACTCTGGTTGATGGGCAGATCATTGATTCCAACTTTGACAGGTCTCCTGCCTCCTTTGTGGTAGGGGATGGAAGCCTGCTTGAAGGGTTCGAGAGGAAGTTGCTCGGTCTGCAGGCTGGGCAGCGAGAAACCTTCGTGTTGTCCCCTGAACATGCGTTTGGTCAGTGGAATCCTGCCAATCTGCAGTATTTCAAACGCGAACAATTTCCTCAGGAGATGGTGATAGAGCCGGGCGAGGTGATCTCGTTCAGTGATGCCATCAATAGCGAGTTGCCCGGTGTGGTGCAGGCTGTTGAGGGTGATAAGGTGACAGTGGACTTCAATCATCCGCTGGCCGGCAAAGATATACACTTCACTGTGTATATTCTGCGGGTTGAACCTGCTGTCTGATCGCAGTGGCTATAAAAGGGCTGCCTGTGCCGAGTGCAAGCCGCCCATTTTCTCTGATGCTCTGACAAGTTACTTATCGTGTTTCATCAGGCGCTCTTTCTGACGCGCCCAGTCTCTGTCCTTCTCAGCGTCACGCTTGTCATAGAGTTTTTTGCCTTTTACCAGGGCGATGTCGCACTTCACCAGGTGGCCTTTCCAATACAGGGCCAATGGAACGCATGTGTATCCTTTCTGTGCAATAGCCTCTTCCAGTTCGCGAATCTGATTGCCGTGCAGTAATAACTTGCGCTCACGAGTGGGGTTGCATACGACGTGTGATGAGGCGGACAGCAGAGGTGATATATGAGTGCCTACCAGTGATACCTCACCATCTTTGACCAATACATAGGTGTCGTTGAGGCTGCCGCGTCCGGCTCGCAGGCTTTTGACTTCCCAGCCCATCAAGGCGATGCCTGCCTCGTAGCGCTGTTCAATGTGGTAGTCGTGGCGGGCGCGTTTGTTTTGCGCAATGGTGTTGTCGGATGACGACTTTTTCTTCTTGCTCATGATCTCGTTCTCGGCGCCGCTGCACAGGCTGTTATCGCGGATGGGTTGAAGCGAATACAGTGCGTTGGCAGGTTATCTTCCTTGCAAGGTCGCACATTATGCGGAAAAAGCCCGGCATATTGAAGTCTGAGGCAAAGTGAAGCCTAAAGCGGTAGACAGTTCACAAGTGGATGTTTATCATACGCAAGATTTAGCTGCCCCAGATTGGGGCGGTCTGCTGCAGTGGGGATGTTTTCCCGATCTTTGTCCAAATTGTCGCTCCGGTAGTATGCCGTTTTGCCGGGCTCAGCGATTAGACAGAAGGTTTGCCGCAAGATGACGGATTCGATGCAAAGCGAGATGTGACGACGGTTTCATCTCGCTTTTTTGCAACTGTCGTTGCGACAACCTGCCAGCATAATATCGACCACCACTACACATTGCGCTCATGCCGGGAGGTTACATTGTTTAAGCCAGCCATTCTTGCCCTTGAAGATGGCACAGTGTTCCGGGGGGTTGCGATTGGCGCGGATGGCCAGTCGGTCGGAGAAGTCGTTTTTAACACCTCTATGACCGGTTATCAAGAAATCCTGACAGATCCTTCCTACGCTCGCCAAATTGTCACCCTCACTTATCCACATATCGGTAATACCGGTACCAACTCAGAAGACGAAGAGTCTGGCCAGATTTATGCGGCCGGCCTGGTGATCCGCGACTTGCCTCTTGTTGCCAGCAACTTCCGAAATCAGGAAGCGTTGGATGCCTATCTGCGTGAGCGCAATATCCTGGGTATCGCTGATATCGATACGCGCAAACTGACACGTATTCTGCGTGAGAAAGGCGCCCAGAATGGTTGCCTGATGGCGGGTGACAGTATTGATGAAGAGGCGGCAATTGCCGCTGCCCGTGCATTCCCGGGTCTGAAGGGAATGGATCTCGCCAAAGAGGTCACTGTCTCTGATGCCTACAGCTGGAACGAAGGTGTATGGAAGCTGGGTGAAGGTCATCAGCAGCCAGACGCACAACCTTTCCACGTTGTTGCTTATGACTATGGCGTCAAGCGCAATATCTTGCGCATGCTTGCCCAGCGCGGCTGCCGCTTGACGGTCGTGCCAGCCAAAACCCCCGCTGCTGATGTGCTGGCGATGAATCCCGATGGCGTTTTTCTGTCCAATGGTCCCGGTGATCCCGAGCCTTGTGACTACGCGATCGATGCTATTCGCACCATCCTTGCTGCCAGAATTCCCGTGTTTGGTATCTGTCTTGGACATCAGCTTCTGGCGCTGGCCAGCGGTGCACAGACGTTGAAGATGAAGTTTGGCCATCACGGTGGTAACCATCCAGTGCAGGATCTGGATAGCAAAGTGGTCATGATTACCAGTCAGAACCATGGTTTTGCGGTGGATGAGGCAACGCTGCCATCCAATGTTCGCGCAACGCATAAATCCTTGTTCGATGGTTCTCTGCAGGGCATTGAGCGTACTGATTGTGTTGCCTTCAGTTTTCAGGGTCATCCGGAAGCAAGCCCGGGGCCTCATGATGTGGCTCCGCTCTTTGATCGCTTTATCAAAGAAATCGAAGCCTATCGGGCGCAGCGCTGAGTTAGGCGCCAAGGTGGCTGCCTGTAAGGCAGCCTTACTGAACCTGCTTGCTTGCGGTAGAGAGAAATGCCAAAACGTACAGACATTAAAAGTATTTTGATCATTGGTGCTGGCCCGATTGTCATCGGCCAGGCCTGTGAGTTTGACTATTCCGGTGCTCAGGCCTGTAAGGCGCTGCGCGAGGAGGGTTACCGGGTTATTCTGGTTAACTCCAACCCTGCTACCATCATGACTGATCCGGCAATGGCTGATGCCACTTACATTGAGCCGATTCAGTGGGATACCGTAGCCAAAATTATCGAGAAAGAGCGTCCTGACGCCATCCTGCCAACCATGGGAGGGCAGACTGCCCTGAACTGCGCTTTGGATCTGGAGCGTCATGGTGTTCTGGCGAAGTTTGGTGTGGAAATGATCGGTGCGAATGCCGATACCATTGATAAGGCAGAAAACCGTGACCGCTTTGATGTGGCCATGAAGAAAATTGGGCTGGAGTGTCCGCGTGCTTCCATTGCGCATAGCATGGAAGAAGCCTGGAAGGTTCAGGCTGATATCGGCTTCCCCTGCATTATTCGTCCATCCTTCACTATGGGCGGCTCGGGTGGTGGGATTGCCTACAACCGTGAAGAGTTTGAAGAGATCTGTACTCGTGGTCTGGACCTTTCTCCGACCAGTGAGCTACTGATCGATGAATCTCTGATTGGCTGGAAAGAATATGAGATGGAAGTTGTTCGTGACAAAAACGACAACTGCATCATTATCTGTGCGATCGAAAACTTTGACGCGATGGGCGTGCATACAGGTGACTCAATCACTGTTGCGCCTGCACAGACATTAACTGACAAAGAATACCAGATCATGCGTAATGCCTCGCTGGCAGTGTTGCGTGAGATTGGTGTTGAAACCGGTGGCTCCAACGTGCAGTTCGGTATTGATCCGAAAACTGGACGTATGGTTGTGATCGAGATGAATCCTCGTGTATCTCGCTCATCGGCACTTGCTTCCAAAGCGACGGGCTTCCCTATTGCTAAGGTCGCAGCCAAACTGGCTGTGGGCTATACCCTGGATGAGTTGCAGAACGACATTACTGGTGGCCGTACTCCGGCGTCGTTCGAGCCATCGATCGACTATGTTGTCACCAAGGTGCCCCGTTTTACTTTTGAAAAATTCCCTCAGGCCAATGATCGTCTGACTACACAGATGAAATCTGTGGGTGAGGTCATGGCTATTGGCCGTACCTTCCAGGAGTCATTGCAGAAGGCGCTGCGTGGTCTGGAAGTGGGTAAAACCGGTCTTAATCCTATAGCCGATCTGAATGATCCAGAGATCAAGGATACGCTGGTGCGTGAGCTGACTCTGCCCGGGGCTGATCGTATCTGGTTCCTGGCAGATGCGTTCCGTTATGGCATGAGCATCGAGGAATGCTACAAGCTGTCCGGTATCGATCCCTGGTTCCTGGTGCAGGTTAAAGATCTGGTTGATGAAGAAGATCGAATTCACAAGCTGGCTATTGCTGACCTTGATAAAGACAGCCTGTTCCGCATCAAACGCAAAGGGTTCTCGGATGCTCGCCTGGCGGAACTGCTGGGTGTAAGTGAGAAAGAATTCCGCAAGCGTCGTTGGGCTCTGGATATTCATCCTGTCTATAAGCGTGTCGATACCTGCGCTGCCGAGTTTTCTACTGATACTGCCTATATGTACTCGACCTATGAGGAAGAGTGTGAGGCTAACCCGTCTGCGCGTGACAAGATCATGGTGCTGGGTGGTGGTCCTAACCGCATCGGCCAGGGTATCGAGTTTGACTACTGCTGCGTCCATGCAGCGCTGGCCATGCGCGAAGATGGTTACGAGACCATTATGGTTAACTGTAACCCTGAAACCGTTTCTACGGATTATGATACCTCGGACCGTCTGTATTTCGAGCCGGTTACCCTTGAGGATGTATTGGAAATCGTTCAGGTTGAAAAGCCCAAAGGGGTAATTGTTCAGTTCGGTGGACAGACCCCTTTGAAGCTCGCGGTAGCACTGGAAGAGGCGGGTGTACCCATTATTGGTACAACCCCGGATGCCATTGATCGTGCTGAAGATCGTGAGCGTTTCCAGCAGATGCTGCAGAAATTGCAGTTGAAGCAGCCAGCAAACGCTACTGTGCGCAGTATCGAAGAGGCGGTGCGTTGTGCTGAGCAGATTGGCTATCCTCTGGTCGTCCGCCCGTCTTATGTACTGGGTGGTCGGGCAATGGAAATTGTCCACAAGGAAGATGAGCTGCGTCGTTACATGACCTATGCGGTTAAGGTGTCCAACGATGCGCCTGTGTTGCTTGATCGTTTCCTGCACAATGCTATTGAGGTGGACATCGACGCGGTAGCGGATGGTCAGCAGGTCGTTATCGGTGCCATCATGCAGCATATTGAACAGTGTGGTGTTCACTCTGGTGACTCTGCCTGTTCCTTGCCACCTTACAGTTTGCCTGCTGATGTTCAGGACCAGATGCGTGAGCAGGTCAAGAAAATGGCAATCGAACTGGGTGTTGTTGGCTTGATGAATGTGCAGTTGGCCTGGCAGGATGGCGAAATTTACGTCATCGAGGTGAATCCTCGCGCTTCGCGTACTGTTCCCTTTGTATCCAAGTGCATTGGGCAGTCTCTGGCGAAAGTGGCTGCGCGCGCTATGGCGGGCAGTTCGTTGGAGCAGCAGGCATTCACCAAAGAAATCGTACCTCCTTACTATGCAGTAAAAGAAGCGGTATTCCCGTTTGCTAAGTTCCAGGGTGTTGACCCCATTCTTAGCCCTGAGATGAAGTCTACCGGCGAAGTTATGGGTGTCGGTGACAGCTTCTCCGAGGCGTTTGCCAAGGCCAGTCTGGGAGCGGGTGAAAAGCTGCCTCGTCCAGGTAAAGCCTTTATCAGTGTGCGCGATGCTGATAAGCCCGCTGCCATTGCATTGGCGCATGAACTGGTGAAGCAAGGCTTCAGCCTGATTGCTACCAGCGGTACGCATCGTGCTTTGGTAGAAGCAGGGATTAGCGCCGAGTATGTGAGTAAGGTGACGGAAGGTCGTCCGAATATTGTGGACATGATCAAAAATGAAGAAGTCGCGTATGTGATCAATACCACAGAAGGACGTCAGGCGATTGAAGATTCATCCCTGATTCGTCGTTCGGCACTGCGCTACAAGGTTCCTTACACTACTACGGTTGCCGGAGCGCACGCTGTTTGCATGGCACTTGGTTTTGGTGAGCTTAGTCAGGTTCGTCGTCTACAGGATTTGCATGCAGGAATTAGCGAATGAGTAGAATCCCAATGACAGTGAGAGGTGAACAGCAGCTGCGTGATGAGCTGCAACGCCTCAAGACCGTTGATCGTCCACGCATCATTGCTGCGATTGCAGAGGCGCGTGAGCATGGGGATCTTAAAGAGAATGCAGAATATCATGCTGCTCGTGAGCAGCAGGGGTTCTGTGAAGGGCGTATCAAAGAAATCGAAGCTAAATTGTCCAACGCGCAGATTATTGATGTCGGCAAGTTGCCCAATACTGGCAAGGTGATCTTTGGTACGACTGTTGAGCTGTTTAACATCGCCAGTGATGCTACCGTCACTTACTGTATCGTCGGTGACGATGAAGCTGATCTGAAAGTGGGTAAGATCTCGGTTAACTCCCCCATTGCTCGTGCCCTGATCGGCAAAGAGGAAGGCGAGGTTGTAGTGGTGCAAACACCAAATGGTGCGGTGGAGTATGAAGTGAGTGGCGTCGAGCATATCGTCTAAGCTCAACAGGTATCTCTAGCGTAAAAAAAGCCCGCATTGACATCAATGCGGGCTTTTTTGTCTATCGATCTAGCGTTCACACATTTGCGAATGCGTCCGTCAAAACGGTAATTTTACTGCTGTGTGTCAGGGGGATCTCTGCAGATGATAGAGTTGAGCTGCTGGCTTAGAGGTGACGGTGTAAGTTGGATAGTTTGGGATTGGGTTTCTGTGCCTTGCGGAAGAATAGGCCCATATTGCCGATAACATGAATGAGCTCAGCTTCACACACCTGTGCTAGATCACCCATTACCTCACGTTTGGCTTCGCGATCAGGGATGCTGAACTTCACTTTAACCAGTTCGTGATCTTCCAGAGCACGGTCCATTTCCTGCACCACACCTTCAGACAAACCGCGGTCAGAGACGTAGACAACGGGTTTCAGCTGATGGCCAATGCCGCGCAGCCGCTTTTTTTCTTCAATCGATAAGCTCATAATGTTGGATTCTTTGTCAAACGAATTGGCATTCAGCCGAAAGCGCAATTGTACTCAAAAGCCAGGTGCTTGAGTAGCAAGGAAGTGTGCATTACAAACTTGGCGCGTTGGGTGCTGTGTTCTGAGTAGGCTGGGAACTTGTATTAGTAGGGCAATCGTTTGCTATTAAATTGACAGCTTATTGATTTAGGCAGGTTTGTCTGCGAGGAATATTGAGTCTGTGGCACGATCAAAAAGCAGTGGGCGTTGGCTGCAAGAACACTTTTCAGATGTATACGTGAAGCGGTCCAAGCAAGATGGCTATCGCAGCCGGGCTAGTTACAAACTGATGGAAATAAATGAAAAGGATCGACTGTTTCGGCAGGGTATGCGTGTGATAGATTTGGGCGCAGCTCCGGGAGGATGGTCGCAAGTTGCCGTGGAGCTGGTGGGAGATCACGGTAAGGTAATTGCCTCTGATATCCTAACCATGGACCCCATTGCCGGGGTGAGCTTTATTCAGGGCGACTTCACCTCTGAAGAAGTATATAAGGCAATTGTGGCCGAAATGCAGGGCGATTGTGCGGATCTTGTAATCTCGGACATGGCCCCCAATATGAGTGGTAATCAAAACATTGATCAACCTGCTGCAATGTATTTGGTCGAGCTGGCGTTGGATTTGGCTCGAACAGTGCTTAAGCCCGGCGGTAACTTTGTCGCTAAGGTGTTTCAAGGAGAAGGGTTTCCTGAATATATGCAAGAGCTCAAGGGTTCCTTTGAGCGTGTGTTAACACGGAAGCCAGATGCTTCCCGGTCTCGCTCCCGCGAGGTGTATCTGGTAGGTCTGGGATTTCGCTCCTGAGTATGTCATTCAGGAAAAGCAGATTGGGTTGAAGAGGACAAGCTCTTGAACGACATGGCAAAAAATTTAGTTCTGTGGCTGATAATTGCTGCAGTCCTTCTTACGGTATTTAACAACTTCAGTGTTGAGTCTGAAGGGCAGCGTGTTAGCTACTCCGACTTCGTCTCTGAAGTGCAGGCTGGTCGAGTGACTCGTGTGGTCATTGACAGCTACACCATCCAGGGGACTCGTGTCGATGGAGACCGTTTTGAAACTGTTCGTCCGGCTGTTCGCGATGAAAAGCTGATTGATGATCTGCTGCAGCACAATGTGACTATTGAGGGCAAAATGCCCGAGCAGCAGAGCATCTGGACGCAGCTGCTGGTAGCAAGCTTTCCTATTCTGGTCATCATTGCTGTATTTATGTTCTTTATGCGCCAGATGCAGGGCGGTGGGGGTAAGGGTGGTCCGATGGCTTTCGGTAAAAGCCGTGCCAGGCTGCTCAGCGAAGACCAGATCAAAACGACTTTTGCTGATGTTGCCGGGGTTGAGGAGGCAAAAGAAGAAGTCAAAGAGCTAGTCGATTTTCTGCGTGATCCAGGCAAGTTTCAACGTCTGGGCGGCAAGATTCCTCGCGGTGTGCTAATGGCTGGCCCCCCTGGTACAGGTAAGACGCTTTTAGCGCGTGCCATCGCCGGCGAAGCGAAAGTACCTTTCTTCAGCATTTCGGGTTCTGACTTTGTAGAAATGTTCGTTGGTGTAGGTGCATCTCGTGTACGTGACATGTTCGAGCAGGCCAAGAAGCAGGCTCCATGTATTATCTTTATCGATGAAATTGATGCTGTAGGGCGCCACCGCGGCTCAGGTATGGGTGGCGGCCATGATGAGCGTGAACAGACTCTTAACCAGTTGTTGGTAGAAATGGATGGCTTTGAGGGAAATGAGGGCATCATTGTAATAGCGGCTACCAACCGTGTAGATGTGCTGGATTCTGCTTTGTTGCGTCCCGGTCGTTTTGATCGTCAGGTTCATGTAGGGTTGCCTGATATCCGTGGGCGTGAAGCGATCATGAAAGTTCATCTGCGTAAAGTCCCTATCGCTGAGGATGTGCGCCCGGACCTGATTGCTCGTGGAACTCCTGGTTTCTCCGGTGCAGATTTAGCCAATCTGGTTAACGAAGCGGCCCTGTTTGCAGCTCGAGAGAACAAGCGCCTGGTCAACATGAATCTTCTGGAAAAAGCCAAAGATAAAATCATGATGGGAGCTGAGCGCCGCTCTATGGTCATGAGTTACAAAGAGCGCTTAAATACGGCTTATCATGAAGCTGGTCATGCCATCATCGGGCGTGTGGTTCCTGATCACGATCCTGTTTATAAAGTGACAATCATTCCTCGTGGTCGTGCACTAGGTGTGACTATGTTCCTGCCTGAAGAGGATCGATACAGTCACAGCAGGCAAGCTATTATGAGTCAGATTTGTAGCCTTTATGGTGGTCGTCTGGCTGAGGAGATGACGCTGGGTAAAGAAGGTGTGACTACTGGTGCGTCAAATGATATTCAGCGTGCAACCAAGCTTGCACACAGCATGGTGACTCGTTGGGGGTTGTCAGAGAAGCTTGGCCCTCTGTTGTATGCTGAAGAGGATTCTGATCCCTTTGGTCGTGGCGCAGGTGGCGGCGCTAATGCTCACTCTGCTGAAACTGCCAAGCTGATTGATCAGGAAGTGCGTGGGATTATTGATAGTTGCTACGAGCGCTCCAAGCAGATTCTGGTTGAGAATCGTGACATTCTTGAAGCCATGGCTGAGGCGTTGATGAAGTATGAGACTATCGATGCATCTCAAATTGATGAATTAATGGCGCGTAAGCCGGTTACTCCGCCTGAAGGCTGGACTGATCATCCGAAAGATCCGCCGACTACCGGGGCGTCTTCAGGAGAGGAACGTAAAGAGGTTCCTGCTCATGGTGAGCATCCGGGTGGTAACCATCCCGATGCAGGGCAGCCATCGCATTGATTTTGATATGATGTTTTAGCGCAAAAGGTCGACTCTGTTCGGCCTTTTGTTTTTATTGGGTTTGTGTGGCGTGAGTTGTTTTTAGAGAGGGAATCTGCCTTCTTGGTAGGAGTGTTTTATGCAATTCGGAAATCGCTGTCTTGATCCTGCTCTTCCACAGGTAATGGGTATTCTGAATGTTACCCCTGACTCGTTCTCGGATGGCGGGCGAGCTTACAAGTCTGTCGAGCATGCACTGCGTATTGCAGAACAAATGGTGAAAGATGGAGCGTCAATCATTGATATTGGTGGTGAGTCCACTCGCCCAGGTGCTGTAATCGTCAGCCAGCAGGAGGAGCTTGATCGTGTTGTGCCAGTGGTGGAGGCGATCGCTGCACGCCTGGATGTGGTTATTTCGGTAGATACAAGTGAGCCTAAGGTAATAACTGAGTCGGTGAAAGCAGGGGCAGGCCTTATAAATGATATTCGGGCTTTAACGCGCCCGGGTGCAATGGATGCAGCTGTGCAAGGTAATGCGGCTATTTGTCTGATGCATATGCAGGGCGACCCGCAGAATATGCAGCATGATCCCAGCTACGCCAACGTTACCCTAGAAGTGCTGACTTTTTTGCAGGAACGGGTGAGTCGGTGTATTACTGCGGGTATAGATCGATCCAGACTAATACTTGATCCGGGTTTTGGCTTTGGTAAAGGGCTTGAGCATAATGTCGAGCTTTTCCGGCACATTGATACGCTCAGGGTATTGGATATGCCGCTATTGATTGGTGTGTCTCGTAAGTCGATGATAGGGCAGATTCTGAATAGACCGGTCGACCAGCGTTTGGCAGGTAGTTTGGGGTTGGCCGTGATGGCACTGACTAAGGGCGCGTGGATATTCAGGGTGCATGATGTTGCAGAGACCGTTGATGCGCTGAAGATGGCGCACCAGGTGCTGAAGGTGTAGAAGGAATACGATGTCTAAACGCTATTTTGGTACTGATGGTATAAGGGGAAAGGTCGGTGTTGCGCCGATTACGCCTGACTTCGTAATGAAGCTTGGATGGGCGGCAGGACGCGTATTTTCCAAGGAAGGTCGAAGCCGTATTGTCATTGGCAAAGATACCCGGCTATCTGGGTATATGTTCGAGTCTGCGCTGGAGGCGGGGTTGTCGGCTGCGGGTGTGGATGTGCTGTTAATTGGCCCAATGCCAACACCTGCTATTGCCTACCTGGCTCGTACATTCAAGTGTGTTGCGGGCATTGTCATAAGTGCATCGCACAATCCTTTTGAAGATAACGGAATCAAGTTTTTTTCAGCGGATGGTGAAAAGTTGCCTGATGCTGTCGAGGCTGCAATTGAAGAGATGCTGGATGAGCCCATGGTAATGGTGAGTTCGGCCGCTCTGGGAAAGGCCAAGCGCATTGATGATGCTGCAGGGCGTTATATTGAGTTCTGTAAAAGCACATTGGGTAATCACATCAGCTTAAATGGCATGAAGATTGTCCTGGACTGTGCTCATGGGGCTACTTATCACGTCGCTCCGAGTGTATTTCAGGAGTTAGGTGCTGAAATTGTCACGACTGGTTGTACCCCTAACGGGACTAACATTAATGCCGGCGTGGGGTCCACTGATCCGGCTCAGCTAAGCGAACGAGTTCTGTTGGAGAGTGCTGATCTTGGCATTGCGTTCGATGGTGATGGTGATCGGGTAGTAATGGTTGATCATCAAGGACGCTTGGTCGATGGTGATGAGCTTCTGTATCTGATCGCTCGTGATTTGCAGCAACGTGGCTCGTTGCATGGTGGAGTGGTGGGTACTTTGATGTCCAATCTTGGCCTGCAAAGAGCCCTTGAACGTCTCGAGATTCCTTTTGTCCGGGCGCAGGTTGGTGATCGTTATGTAATGGAGCAGCTGACGGCGCGTGAGTGGTGGTTGGGAGGTGAGGCTTCGGGCCACATCGTCTGCCGCTATCTCCACAGTACAGGGGACGGGATTATAGCCGCTCTTCAGGTGTTGGCGGCCTTACTTAGAGGTAGTCAGTCACTTGCCGAGGCTTGTGCCGAGGTTGATAGAGTGCCTCAGGAAACGATCAATATTCGTGTGGCTGTTCGAAAGGATCCTCACGATCTTCCGGAGGTGGCAGAGTTATTGGCGGAAGCTGAAAAGCGACTGGCTGGAGTGGGCAGGGTATTGTTGCGTGCGTCAGGTACTGAGCCAAAGATTCGTGTCACGCTGGAACATTCTGATCCTCAGACGGTGGCGGACATTGGGGGTTGGTTGGCAACTGAGGTGGAAAAACTCTACAACAATATTGCTAAAGGCTTGTAAGTTACTGATAACTTGAGTAGTATTGGCGCCGCTTCAGCCGTGAGGAGGTTGCCAATGCGACGCAAGATAGTGGCAGGCAATTGGAAGATGAACGGTGACTCTGAGTTTGTGAGAGCATACTGTTTAGAGATATCTAGTTATCTTCTTGTTGATGATATCGATGTTGTTTTATTTCCTCCATTTCCATACTTGGGGAGCATCGTGTTAAGCGATGTGGCTTTGGGTGGTCAGGACTGTTCAGTAAATGCATCAGGTGCTTTTACTGGTGATGTTTCTGCGGAAATGTTGCGAGACGTCGGTGCGCGATATGTGTTGTTAGGGCATTCCGAGCGTCGGGTAATGCATGGGGAGGGTGATGAGCTTGTTGCTCAGAAGTGTCTCTCAGCATTGAAAGCTGATCTTGTTCCGGTGCTTTGCGTAGGTGAATCTATGCAGGAGCGTGAGGCTGGTGCTGCATTTGATGTCGTTTCTAAACAAATGAATGCGGTTTTATCTGTCTTGAGTGAAAGTCAGCTGAAAAAGCTTGTGATTGCTTATGAGCCTGTCTGGGCAATCGGTACTGGTTTAACTGCAACACCAGATCAGGCTCAAGAAATGCATCGGTTTGTTCGTGCCAGCATTGCGAATGTTGATGCGGAAAGTGCTGAAGTTGTTTCGATTTTATACGGTGGAAGTGTGAAATCAGACAATGCTTGTGAGTTGTTTGCGAAGAACGATATAGATGGCGCTCTCGTTGGTGGTGCGTCACTCAAGGTTGAAGAATTCATAGCGATCTGTCGTGCGCGGCAGCAGGTGTAAGTGCTGATGGAAACGCTCGTAATTTTTGTTCATGTTGCTCTGGCTATTTCTCTGATTGCTCTGGTTCTTTTGCAACAAGGTAAGGGGGCAGATGCTGGGGCGGCGTTTGGGTCAGGTGCTTCTCAGACTGTTTTTGGTAGCCAGGGTTCAGGTTCTTTCTTGGTTCGATTGTCTGCAGGTATTGCGGCCTTCTTCTTTGTGACAAGTTTTGCTCTTGCTTATTTTGCAAAAGAGAAAGTGTCTACAGTTGGTCAAATGGGTGTGCCTTCTGCTGATGTTGTACAGCAGATTGAGCAGTCCAAGGCTGTAGATAAGGTTAGTAAGGATAGTGATTTGCCTGATTTGGGCAATTCGAATAAGTCCTCTAACTAATAAATTGCCGAAGTGGTGGAATTGGTAGACACGCTATCTTGAGGGGGTAGTGACCTACGGTCGTGCGGGTTCGAGTCCCGCCTTCGGCACCAATTTTAAAAGACGTGTTTGCTCTTGAGTAGAGTATTTTTAGCATGTAAAATACGTTCTCGTTTTGACGCGGGGTGGAGCAGTCTGGTAGCTCGTCGGGCTCATAACCCGAAGGTCGTTGGTTCGAATCCGGCCCCCGCAACCAAGCATTTTCTCCTTAAACCCCTCTCTGAAGGGGTTTTTTGTTAGCTAAGGAGATAATCCCGTCAAGGGAGGAGGAAATGGGTCATGGACCCATTTTTTATTTGTGCGCTAGAGAGGTTGCCCGGTGACAAGCAAAGAAGCTGCACTGCATAAGATGCTAACACCTATTGTGACTGGCCTGGGTTTTACCCTCTGGGGGATAGAGTTTCTGGCTCAAGGTCGTCGTAGTGTGTTGCGCATTTATATCGATCATGAGTCTGGCATTGGTGTTGATGACTGTGCAAAAGTCAGCCATCAAGCGAGTGCTTTGTTGGATGTGGAAGACCCCATTTCCGGTGAGTATGTTCTGGAGGTTTCTTCTCCAGGCATGGATCGTCCGCTGTATACCCCTGAGCAATTTCAGGCCTATGTCGGTGCGATCGTGAAATTACGCTTGCGTATGCCTTTTGACGGGCGCCGTAAGTTTGTTGGGCGCCTCAATGCAATCGAGAATGATGAAGTTGTATTGCAGGTAGATGATGCCGAGTATCTTTTGCCTTTCGAGTTGATCGACAAGGCTAATGTTGTACCGGAATTTTGAGGATTGTCAGCGACGAGCTGTAAGGCGAGGCATAGGCATGAACAAAGAAATTCTGAACGTGGTGGAAGCTCTATCCAACGAGAAGGATGTTTCCAAGGAAGTGATCTTCGAAGCCATTGAGATCGCCTTGGCAACTGCTACCAAAAAGCGTTTTGAAGAAGAAGTGGATATTCGTGTCGCGATCAATCGGAAGACCGGTGATTACGACACGTTTCGTCGTTGGTTGGTAGTATCCAATGACGCTGTTCCTGCGTTGGGTACGGAACTGACCATGGAAGAAGCAATGGAGATTGATACTGCGCTTCAACCAGACGACACCTACGAGGAGCAGATCGAGTCCATTGCTTTTGGCCGAATTGCTGCACAAACAGCTCGTCAGGTCATTATCCAGAAGGTACGAGAAGCTGAGCGCGCCAAGGTTGTCAATGCATATCGAGATCGCCTAGGTGAGTTGATCACCGCTACGGTCAAGAAAGTTACTCGGGACAACATCATTGTTGATCTTGGAAACAATGCTGAGGCCGTGCTGCCCCGTGATCAGTTGATTCCTCGCGAAGCGTACCGTACTGGTGAGCGCGTGCGGGCCCTGCTGAAGGAAGTGCGAGCTGAAGGCCGTGGTCCTCAGTTGATTTTGAGTCGGACTTGCCCGGAAATGCTGATCGAGCTGTTCCGCATTGAAGTTCCGGAAATTGCCGAAGAGGTGATTGAGATCCGGGGCGCTGCACGAGATCCCGGTTCGCGCGCGAAGATTGCGGTTAAAACTAATGATGGTCGCATTGATCCTGTCGGCGCCTGTGTTGGTATGCGTGGAGCGCGTGTTCAGGCGGTATCAAACGAGCTTAAAGGCGAACGTATCGATATCGTACTGTGGGATGATAATTCTGCTCAATACGTGATCAATGCAATGGCTCCAGCAGATGTTGCATCGATCATTGTGGATGAAGACTCGCACATGATGGATGTGGCCGTAGCCGCAGACCATCTTGCCCAGGCAATTGGGCGTAGTGGACAAAATGTTCGTCTGGCCAGTGAGCTTACTGGTTGGGAATTGAACGTAATGAGTGAAGAAGATGCGGCGACCAAGCAGCAGGAGGAAACCGGTGAATTGGTTACCCTGTTCATGGATCGTCTGGATATCGATGAGGATTTTGCTTCCTTGCTGGTAGAACAAGGCTTTACCTCTCTGGAGGAAATTGCCTATGTGCCTAAGGAAGAGCTCATGGACATCGAAGATCTTGATGAAGACCTGGTTGAAGAGCTGCGTAGTCGAGCCAAGGATGTGCTGCTGAATCTCGCCATAGCCTCCGAAGAGAAGCTGGACAGTACTCCGGCTGACGATTTGTTGAATATGGAAGGTATGGATAAACATCTTGCTTTTGTTCTTGCGAGCAAAGGTGTTGTCACCATGGAGGACTTGGCCGAGCAGTCCATCGACGATCTGATGGAAGTTGACGGCATGTCCGAAGAACGGGCGGCCGAATTGATTATGACCGCGCGTGCTCCTTGGTTTGCTCAAGAGTAAGAACGCAGCGGATAGAGGAGACCCATGATGGCAGAAGTTACAGTTCAGCAACTGGCCGAAGTGGTTGGAGTTCCTGTTGAGCGTTTGTTGAACCAAATGCAGGAAGCGGGGCTTGAACACACCCGGTCCAATGACGTCGTTTCCGAGAAGGAACGCATGACGTTGCTGACCTTTCTGAAGCGCAGCCACGGCGGTGATGAGGACGAAGGTGAAGCTTCGCCCAAGAAAATCACACTGAAGCGTAAGACTACGAGTCAGCTTAAAGTCAGCAATTCATCTGGCAAGAAGAAGACAGTTAATATCGAGGTACGCCGTAAGCGTACCTATGTGAAGCGTGACGAGCAGGAAGCTCAGGCCAAGGCTGAAGAGCAGGCACGTCAGGAAGAAGAGGCTGCTGCCGCGCGTAAGCAGGCCGATGAAGTGGCTCGCAAAGCTACTGAAACGGCTGTGCCCAAGGCTGCTGCAGAACAGGCGCGCAGAAATGATGCACCCAAGCGCAGCAATGATGGAGTGAAAGCTCCTCAGGTGGCTTCCATCGCTGATGTTCAGGCTGCCGAAGTGAGTGAGTCTGAGAAAAAGCGTAAGGCGAGTAAAGACAAGCCTGGCAAGGTTGTTAAGACTAAAGAGCGCAGTGACGAAGAAGAGCGTGGCCGAGCTAAAGGCAAAGTGGCTGTTCGTCGCCCAGCTGGCGCTTCTGATGACGATTTCGACGGTGCTCGCCGTAAAGCAGGTCCACGCAAGCCCAAGAAAGGTAAGCTTGGTCAGAATGCTCATGGCTTCGAGAAGCCGACTGCACCGATTGTGCGTGATGTTCTGATTCCTGAAACTATTACAGTTGCAGAACTGGCTGAGCGTATGGCGGTCAAGGCTGCAGAAGTTATCAAGATCATGTTCAAGATGGGAGCTATGGCTACCATCAACCAGGTACTTGATCAGGATACTGCTGCCATTGTTGTTGAGGAAATGGGCCACAAGGTCAAACTGCTCAATGAGAATGCGCTGGAAGACGATCTGGCAAGTGCGGCCAGTGCTGATGTTGAAGAGGGGACTGAAGAGCCACGTGCACCGGTTGTTACCGTTATGGGGCACGTTGACCACGGTAAAACCTCACTGCTTGACTATATTCGCCGTACGCGGGTTGCCGCAGGTGAGTCAGGTGGCATTACGCAGCATATCGGTGCCTACCATGTAGAAACCGAAAAAGGCATGGTCACTTTCCTGGATACCCCCGGTCACGCGGCGTTTACTGCAATGCGTGCTCGCGGTGCGAAAGTAACTGATATCGTAATTCTGGTTGTGGCTGCTGATGACGGTGTCATGCCGCAAACAGAAGAGGCTATCCAACACGCCAAAG
Source organism: Pokkaliibacter sp. MBI-7 (assembly GCF_029846635.1). Lineage (NCBI taxonomy): Bacteria > Pseudomonadati > Pseudomonadota > Gammaproteobacteria > Oceanospirillales > Balneatrichaceae > Pokkaliibacter > Pokkaliibacter sp. MBI-7. Next base: position 3,707,707 of record NZ_JARVTG010000001.1, read on the forward strand.
CGGCAGAAGTTCCTATTGTTGTTGCGATCAACAAGATCGACAAGGAAGCGGCAGATCCGGACCGTGTTACCAGTGAATTGGCTTCGCGTGGCGTCATTCCCACAAGTTGGGGTGGTGATACCGAGTTTGTTCATGTCTCGGCCAAGTCGGGTCAGGGTATTGATGACCTGCTGGATACGGTGTTGCTGGTTGCTGAGATTATGGAGCTGAAAGCAGTTCCTGCGATCTCCGGCCGCGGTACAGTTGTTGAGTCACGTCTGGACAAAGGTCGCGGTACTGTCGCAACCCTGCTGGTTCAAAATGGTACCCTGCGTAAAGGTGATATCGTTCTGGCTGGTATGTATTACGGTCGCGTCAGGGCTATGCTTGACGAAAACGGTCAGCAGATTGATGAAGCGGGTCCTTCCATTCCAGTGGAAATTCTGGGGCTGGATGGGGCACCTGACGCTGGGGATGAGTTCTCGGTGGTTGCTTCTGAGAAGAAAGCACGTGAAGTTGCATTGTTCCGTCAAGGCAAGTTCCGTGATGTGAAGCTGGCCCGTCAGCAGGCTGCTAAGCTCGATAATCTGTTTGAGAACATGGGCTCCGACAAGGTTGCTAACCTCAATATCGTTCTGAAGACCGATGTTCGTGGTTCTCTTGAGGCGCTCAGTGGGGCTTTGACTGATCTATCTAACGATGAAGTTAAGGTCACCATTGTATCCAGCGGTGTAGGTGGTATCTCTGAATCTGATGCTAACCTGGCACTGGCGTCCAGCGCCGTAGTGTTTGGCTTCAATGTCCGTGCGGATGCGGGTGCCAAAACCATCGTTGAGCGTGAAGGCATCGACATGCGTTACTACAGCGTTATCTACGACATCATTGATGATGTGAAGAAAGCGTTGTCCGGTATGCTGGCTCCTGAGTTCCATGAGCAGATCCTTGGTACTGCCGAGGTTCGTGATGTGTTCCGTTCACCGAAGTTTGGTCTGGTGGCTGGTTGTATGGTCATTGATGGTGTGGTTCAGCGTGGTAAGAAGCTGCGTGTACTGCGCGACAACGTGGTTATCTTTGAAGGTGGTGAGCTTGATTCACTGCGTCGTTTCAAGGACAACGTCAACGACGTTCGCCAGGGCATGGAGTGTGGTATCGGCGTGAAGAACTACAACGATGTCCGCGTTGGTGACCAGATCGAAGTCTTCGATGTGATTACCGTAGAGCGTAGTCTCTAAAGAGAGAACTGGATGCCGAAAGAGTTCAGTCGGACCCAGCGCGTTGCCGACCAGATCCAAAAGGATCTGGCTGGCATCGTCCAGCTGGAAATGAAGGATCCCCGTCTGGGGATCATCACCATCAGTGACGTCCGGGTCTCCAAAGACCTGAACTATGCTGATGTGTATTTCACATTGCTGAGCATGGAAGAAGGCGAAGAGGTTTATCGTCAGGGTGAGAAAATTCTCAACCAGGCTGCTGGATTTCTTCGCACTGAACTGGCCCGCGGTTTAAAAACCATGCGTGTCATCCCTGCTCTGCGTTTTCACTATGATCACACCCTTAATCGGGGGAATCAGATCAGTGCCTTGATAACTCGTGCTGTGCGCGAAGACAAGGCGCGTCAGGATCCGACGCCTGACAGTCAGGCGGATAACGATACCGAATAAGTGTTCGTTGATGAGTCAGAAAAAGTCTTCCAATTACTGGCGGGAGGTCAGTGGTATCCTGGTGCTGGATAAGCCCCAGGGGTTGACCTCCAATTCCGCCCTGCAAAAAGTACGTCATCTGCTTCGAGCCGCGAAAGCGGGTCACACCGGTGCACTTGACCCTCTGGCAACGGGGGTGCTGCCTCTGTGTTTTGGTGAGGCTACTAAGTTTTCCCAGTTATTGCTCGATGCCGATAAGGGGTACGTGACTGTGGCTCGGCTTGGTACTACCACCGACACAGCTGATGCTGAAGGGCAGGTATTGCTTCAGCGTCCCCTCCCTGCTTTGACGGCTGAGCTGATTGAGTCGGTTTTGTGCCGTTTTCGTGGTGAGATTGAACAACTGCCGCCCCTTTACTCTGCTCTTAAAGTAGACGGCCAGCCTCTCTATAAGTTGGCTCGGGAAGGGAAGAGTGTCGACATGGAGACAAAACGTCGCCAGGTTACTATCTCTTCTTTACGCTTGCTTAACTGGTCAGAGTCTACGCTGGAGCTGGAAGTAAAGTGCAGTAAAGGGACCTATATTCGCTCTCTGGTAGCGGATATCGGCGAGGCGCTCGGCTGTGGTGCTCATGTTGAAGTATTGCGGCGTACTCTGGCAGGGCCGTTTACTCTGGCAAATGCGATGACTCTGGAGCAGTTGCAACAGACTGCGCAGCCAGACGAAATCGATAATCCTTTGCTGCATCATTTAATGCCGGCAGAGACTGCCGTAATGCATTTGAATGCTGTAGAATTAGACCCTTTGCAGACTGAGAGGCTACGTCAGGGGCAGCGTATTGCACTGACTGGTGTGCAGGCTAATCCGCTCTTGCGTATCTACGCAAATACGGGTGAGTTTCTAGGTCTCGGTGAAGTTGTAGCATCGGGGATACTTCATCCGCGACGCTTGCTAAAAACCTCCTGAGGGAGGGCGCGCCATCTGTAAATATGCACGGTTGGCGTCTGTTGATTGCATATTGATTATTGGAGTTATTGAAATGGCTTTGACCGCTGAACATAAGGCTCAGATTCTGAAAGATTTCGCTCAGACTGAGAATGATACTGGCTCACCTGAAGTTCAGGTTGCTCTGCTGTCTGCTAACATTGACAGCCTGCAGTCTCACTTCAAGGCTAACGCCAAGGATCACCACTCTCGCCGTGGTCTGATCCGTATGGTTAACCAGCGCCGCAAGCTGCTGGACTACCTGAAGAACAAAGATGCTGAGCGTTATACTCAGCTGATCGGTCGCTTGGGCCTGCGCCGCTAAGCGATATGGAACGCCGCAGTCTACTGCGGCGTTCGTCATTTAGCGGGGGCGGTTTGCTCCTGTGCTACATCCAAGACACAGTTGAATGGACGCTGACTTTCTGAGCCTGTACTGCTCTGGGTTTACACCCTTGAGTCCAGCGCAGTACTGGCTTTACGGCTATAGCAGCATCCTCATCGGTGTCCGAATAAGGAAGATAAGAAGCTATGTCGATGTTTAACGTCGTTACCAAGACTTTTCAGTACGGTGGCCAGGAAGTAGTTCTGGAAACCGGTCGTGTTGCCCGCCAGTCTTCTGGTGCGGTAATGGTCACTATGGGCGACTCGCAGGTACTTTGTACCGTAGTTGGTGCTCGCGAAGCCAAGCCCGGTCAGGATTTCTTCCCTCTGACTGTACACTATCAGGAGAAAACCTACGCTGCAGGTAAGATTCCTGGCGGTTTCTTCAAGCGTGAAGCGAAAGCCTCCGAAAAGGAAACATTGACCTCTCGCCTGATTGATCGTCCGATTCGTCCGCTGTTCCCCAAAGGCTTCAACAATGAAGTGCAGGTAATCTGTACTGTTGTTTCTGCAAGCAAGGAGCAGGATCCAGATATCGCCGCAATGCTGGGTGCATCCGCTGCCCTGACTATCTCCGGGATTCCTTTCCATGGTCCCATCGGCGCTGCTCGTGTAGGTTTTAGCGAAGACAGCGGCTATGTACTCAACCCCAGCTACCCACAGCTGGCAACCTCACTGTTAGACATGGTGGTTGCGGGTACCAACGAAGCGGTACTGATGGTTGAATCTGAAGCCAAAGAGCTGACCGAAGACGAAATGTTGGGAGCAGTTCTGTTTGGTCATATGGAAATGCAGGTGGCTATCAAGGCCATCAACGAGTTTGCCGCAGAAGTAGGCAAGTCTGCTTGGGATTGGCAACCAGAGCCAGTGAACTCTGAACTGAAGTCACGTCTGCAGTCACTGGTCGGTGATGAACTGGCTGCTGCCTACATTGTGAGTGACAAAACTGCCCGCCGTGAAGCGATTGATGCTCTGCGTAGCAAAGCACTGACTGAACTGACCGTCGGTGAGAATGCTGCAGATGCCAGTGAAGTCGCCGGATTGTTCAATAGCCTGGAAAAAGACATTGTTCGTGGTCGCATCATCCGTGGCGAAGCCCGTATCGATGGTCGTGACAACAAGACTGTGCGTCCTATAAATGTGGACGTTGGTGTTCTTAAGCGCACCCACGGTTCTGCTCTTTTCACACGTGGCGAAACACAGTCTCTGGCAACCTGTACCTTGGGTACCATGCGTGATGCACAGGTTATCGATGCTTTGGAAGGTGAGCGTAAAGACCGTTTTATGCTGCATTACAACTTCCCACCTTATTCTGTAGGCGAGTGTGGTCGCATGGGCCCACCCGGACGTCGTGAAATTGGCCACGGTCGTCTTGCTCGTCGTGGTGTGGAAGCGATGCTGCCCAGCGATGATGAATTCCCCTATTCCATTCGCATCGTTTCGGAAATTACCGAATCTAACGGCTCCAGCTCAATGGCATCAGTCTGTGCTGCCAGCCTGGCACTGATGGATGCCGGCGTACCTGTCAAGAAGCCGGTCGCTGGTATCGCTATGGGTCTGGTAAAGGAAGAAAGCGGCTTTGCTGTTCTGACCGATATTCTGGGTGATGAAGATCACTTGGGTGACATGGACTTCAAGGTGGCGGGTTCTGAAAGTGGTGTTACTGCTCTGCAGATGGACATCAAAATTCAGGGTATCACCGAAGAAATCATGGAAATTGCCTTGGAGCAGGCTCGTGATGCACGTCTGCACATTCTGCGTGAAATGGCCAAGGTTATTGGTTATGCACGTCCAGAAGTGTCGCCAAATGCACCTAGCATGCTGACCATGAAAATCGATTCCGATAAGATCCGTGATGTTATCGGTAAAGGTGGTGCGACTATTCGCTCTATCTGTGAGGAAACTGGCGCTTCTATCGATATCGAAGATGATGGTTCTGTACGTGTCTACGCAGAGAACAAGATCGCTGCCGATGCAGCCAAACAGCGTATTGAAGCCATCGTATGTGAGGCTGAGGTAGGCAAGGTTTATAAAGGCAAGGTTGTACGTCTGGCGGACTTCGGTGCATTTGTGAACATTCTTCCAGGTAAAGACGGTCTGGTTCACATTTCCCAGATCAGCCAGGAGCGTGTTAACAATGTCTCTGACTTTGTTAATGAAGGCGATGAAGTGCTGGTGCGCGTTCTGGATGTCGATCAGCGTGGCCGTATCAAACTGACCATGAAGGATGTGACTGCTGAGTAATCGGCTGTTATCCTGAATCACATTCTGAAACATTAAAAAGGGACCTTGGGGTCCCTTTTCTGTTTTAAGCTGGCTCTGTTTTGCAGGGTAACAGTGGGATGGGGTTTGACTGTTATTGGCATGGATAATGGACGGGAAGAGCCGAAAATGAAACGAATCGTGTTGTTTGCAACGTTATTAAGTGTGGTGGCTGGGGCCGTTTGGGCTGCAGATGATCTGAGTGGCATGTCGCCCGAGCAGGTGGTTAGTTACCGGCAGGATGCCTTTCATGAGTTTAAAGAAAATAGCGGCATGCTCCGGTCAATGCTGAAGGACAAGAGCAAGTGGGACCAGGCTGCTGCTCAAGGCTATGTTTCGGCTCTGGAGCAGGCCAGTGACAGAGCTTTTGCTGCATTCCTGCCGGGAACCGCCGTGGGTGAAAGCGAGGCTTTATCGAGAGTCTGGGAAGAGCCCGAGTTATTTAAGCAGGCGCAGGGTAACTTCAAAGAGGCCCTGGCAAATGTGAAAATGGCAGTCGATAAAAATGACCCGGATTTGGCAGCCAAGGATGTTGCTGGGCTGGGTAGAGCATGTAAAGGCTGCCATGACGGCTTCCGCCAGCCCTAGCAGGGATTCGTCAGTTCGCTTTTATAGTATCTAGTGAAGAAAAAGCCACGCTAAGTGGCTTTTTCTATTCATGGCGCTGGTTGAGAAAATTACAGATTAACGCTCAATGGCAAGAGCGACTCCCATGCCACCACCGATACACAAGGTCGCCAAGCCTTTGTTGGCATCACGCTTGATCATCTCGTGCAGCAGGCTAACCAGAATACGGCAACCTGACGCACCAATGGGATGGCCCAGTGCAATTGCGCCGCCGTTGACGTTGACCTTGCTGATATCCCAGCCCAGGTCTTTGTTAACCGACATTGCCTGGGCAGCGAACGCCTCGTTGGCTTCTATCAGGTCCAGCTCGTTGATATCCCAGCCTGCCTTCTCCAGGCACTTGCGAGTCGCGTCAATTGGCCCGGTACCCATGATTTCGGGTGCTACACCAGCGCTTGAGTACGCCTTGATGGTGGCCAGAACAGGAAGTCCCAGTGCTTTGGCTTTTTCTGCACTGGCCAGGATAACTGCAGCCGCACCATCATTCAGGGAGGAGGCATTGCCTGCTGTCACGCTGCCGTCGGGTTTGAAGGCTGGCCGAAGTTTCGCCAGTGATTCAGCTGTAGTGCCTGGGCGGGGCTGTTCATCTTTATCGATGACAATAGGGTCGCCTTTACGCTGAGGGATGCTGACAGGAATGATCTCGTCCGCAAAGCGATTTGCAGCCATGGCTTCACCTGCTTTGCGCTGTGACTCAGCAGCAAAGGCATCTTGCTCTTCTCGGCTGAAGCCATACTTGCTGACGATATTTTCCGCCGTAATGCCCATGTGATAGTTGTTGAATGCATCCCAAAGGCCATCAGTGATCATGGAGTCAATCATCTTCCAGTCACCCATACGCTGTCCATCACGTGATTTCGGCAGCACATGGGGGGCCTGGCTCATGCTTTCCTGGCCACCTGCGATGATGATGTCTGCATCACCACAGCGAATCGCTTGTGTGGCCAGGTGGATGGCTTTAAGTCCTGAGCCACAAACCTTGTTGATGGTCATACCGGGGACGGTGTCAGGTAGACCTGCTTTGATGACGCTTTGACGGGCAGGATTCTGACCGCAACCGGCAGTGAGTACCTGACCCAGAATGACCTCGTTGACCTGTGCAGGATCAAGATCCACTTGCTGCAGCAAGGTTTTGATTACTGTTGCACCCAGCTCCGCTGCTGTCATAGCTGCAAGGCCACCACCAAAACTTCCAACTGCTGTTCTGCCTGCTGCGACGATCACTACATCACGCATAAGGATCTCCCTTGATGAGTTGTACTTGGTTGCTTAGGCCATCATAGGTGATGGCCGGGTTGATATTCCAGCTGATACTATGCTGCTGGTTAGATTAAATGGCTATGACAAGGCGCAAGATAATAAAAAGGCCGGATAACCGGCCTCAGAGTTGAATACGAATATTGTCGATCAGTCGTGCCTTGCCCAGGTAGCTGGCTGCCAGAATAACTAACTGCTTGTCATCGGGCTCTGCCAGTTCCAGCGTCGCCTGGTTACAGATGTTGAAGTAATCGGGTCTTAGCCCCAGTTCATCCAGTTGTTGCTTGGCTTCCGCTTCGAGCTGTCTGAAATCCACTTCACCTGCGCTAATGCGCTGCTCAATACCCTGCAGAGTCTGGTACAGCAGGGGCGCCGTCTGCAATTCGCAGGAGGTCAGATAGCCATTACGTGAACTTAACGCTAGGCCGCTTTCTGCACGTGCTATTTCTGCTCCCAGAATGTTAACGGGCAGGCAGAGGTCGTTGACCATCTGGCGAATCACTGCCAGTTGCTGGAAGTCTTTCAGGCCAAAGATGGCAACATCTGGCTGGACAATGCCAAAGAGCTTGGCAACGACGGTGGCTACACCACGAAAGTGTCCAGGTCTGCTGGCTCCGCAATGCAATGATGACAGCCTTGGAACATCAACTATGGTTTGACTGGTCAGGCCCTGTGGATACATCTCCTCGACACTGGGGGCAAATAAATAGTCGCAACCGCTTTCTTCGAGTTTGGCACTGTCTTCCGCAAAGGTGCGTGGGTATCGCTCCAGATCTTCATTGGCGCCGAACTGCAGTGGGTTGACAAAGATACTCGCTACGACCACATCCGCTTCTTCACGGGCTTTGTGAATCAGCGAAATATGGCCATCGTGCAGGTTACCCATAGTTGGCACGAAGGCAATCTTGTGAGTACGCATGCGTTCGACATGGAGTTGCTGGCGCAGCTCAGCAATGGTGGGCAGTACTAGCATTATTCAAATCCATGTTCGTCTGAAGGAAAGCGACCTTCCTTGACGGCTGCGATATAGGCGCGAAAAGCACCAGGAATATCTTCTGCTTCAGTCATGAAGTTCTTAACAAAGCGGGGGACGTAACCGGTATTCAAGCCTAGCAGATCATGCATGACCAGTACCTGAGAGTCAGTTGCTGCGCCTGCACCGATACCGATAACGGGGACCTGTGCTTGCCGTGTGATGGCGGCGGCGATGCTGCTTGGTACGCACTCCAGAAGCAACATGCTTGCGCCTGCTTCCTCCAGAATCGCAGCATCGTCAAGCAGCTCCCTGGCGCTTTCAGGTGTACGGCCCTGAACACGAAAGCCGCCCAGCTTGTTGACCGCTTGCGGCGTCAGGCCAAGGTGCGCACACACAGGTACACCTCTGTCGCTGAGCATGCGAACCGTTTCAGCCAGCCATGCACCACCTTCCAGTTTCAGAATATGGGCGCCTGCCTGCATCAGTAAACCGGCGTTCTGCATTGCCTGTGCCGGAGTGGCGTAGCTCATAAAGGGCATATCGGCCATCACCATGGCACGTTGTGTGCCGCGAGCTACGGCTCGTGTGTGATACACCATTTCTTCAACGGTAACAGGCAGGGTGCTGTCATTGCCTTGCAGCACCATGCCAAGGGAGTCACCCACCAGGATGATCTCGACACCGGCCTCGTCTTGTACTTTGGCAAAGCAGGCATCGTAGGCAGTAAGGCAGGTAATTTTTTCGCCAGACGCTTTCATTTGCGTCAGGGTGTGCAGGGTTACCTTTTTCATTTCAGTAATGTTCCTGAACAAGGCATGGAAGCCAGACTAGTTGAGCATGCAACTGGAGCGACATGGCATGACAACGAAGATCAGCACATGTCCTCTTATTCTTTGTTGTAGTGCAGCAAAATTATACGGGAATACGATTCAGTGTGCCCATCGGGCATTGGGCTAATAAATCGAACAGAGCACCCAGACCGGGGAGGGTGAGTCCAGGGCTGATTTCGGCCAGCGGATAGAGCACGAAACTACGTTGGCTCATATAAGGGTGGGGAACTTGGAGACGATCAGTGCTGATTTGCTGTTGTCCGTAGAGCAGTAGGTCGAGATCCAGTGTTCTCGGCCCCCAGTGTTGAATACGCCGACGCTGATGCAGCTGTTCTATGCCTTGTAAGCTATCCAGCAGATCATGAGGTTCAAGCTGCGTACGGAGTAAGGCAACGGCATTGATGTAGTCAGGTTGGCCGGGAGGGCCAACCGGATCGGAACGATATAATCCTGAATGAGCCAGTACACAGGTAGCTGGAATGCTTGCCAGTTCGTCCAGGGCTTTACTCACTTGAGTGTGAGGTGACTCCAGATTGCTGCCAAGACCAATCCAGGCTAGTTCGGTACCATGCCAGGCATCATTCATTGGAGGGGGTCCGCTTACGTGGCCGGCGTCGACGCTTGTTGCGCGGTGGCTCACTGTAGTTTTCCTTAAGATCCTGAATCATTGAACGGCGACTGTCGTCAGTTTGTTCCTGATAACGCTCCCACCAGATGCCCAGGCCGTTAAGGTCTTCCCCACTCTCTTCTCGCAAGCGCAGGAAGTCATAGGAGGCGCGAAAGCGAGGGTGTTCCATCAGTTGGTCCGGGCGCTTGCCCTGACGACGTGGAAGCCGGAACTGCAGCTCCCAAATCTCACGCATGATACTGCTGATGCGGCGGGGAATCGCAATATGTTTTACCTGGCGATCCATAATGCGCTGCGCAGCTTCATGCATGGCAGGAATTAATGGCATGCGCTCTTCATCCTGTAAATAGCTGAGTTCTTCCAGTAAGGGTGCCCATAGTAGTACGGCATAGAGGAAGGCGGGTGTGACGGGGCGATCTTCGGCAATACGCTTGTCGGTATTGGCGAGGGCCAGCTCAATCATCATCCGGTTCTGCACAGTCTGTTCATCGTCGCCTTGCAGGCTCTGCCAGGTGTCAGGCAGCATCGGGGCGATCAGTCCGTACTGCCACATCAGTTTCCATGTGGGCAGGCCGTGACCTGAACTGAGCAGCTTGAGCACTTCGTCAAACAGACGGGCGTTTGAAACAGCAGCCAGAAGAGGCGCCAGCTCATGAATCGGGGCGGCGGTAACAGGCTCAATATCAAACCCGAGCTTGCCAGCAAAGCGGATCGCTCGCAGCATGCGAACAGGGTCTTCCCGATAACGGGCTTCGGGTTCACCGATAATGCGTACTACGCGGCTATTCAGGTCGCTAATGCCGCCATGATAGTCGTAGATACAGAAGTCTTTCGTGGTGTAGTAGAGCGCATTGATTGTGAAGTCCCGTCGCTCAACATCCTCTTCCAGCGTACCGTAGACGTTATCCCGAAGCAGCATACCGTTGGCTGCCTGACGGCTATGATCCGAGCCCTGTTCTTCCTGTTCAGCGTGGTGTGCGCGAAATGTCGCCACTTCAATGATTTCGCGACCGAACTGTACGTGAACGATCTTGAAACGACGACCGATCATGCGTGAGTTGCGAAACAGCCGGTGAACCTCTTCTGGGCTGGCATTAGTGGCGACGTCAAAATCTTTGGGATGCAGGTGCAACAACAGGTCGCGTACACCGCCACCCACGATATAGGCGTCAAAGCCAGCTTCCTGCAGGCGGTACAACACCTTCAGTGCGCTCGGGGTAATGTCTTTGCGGGAAATGGAGTGGTGATCGCGTTGAATGATGCGCGAGTCCTGAGGGACAACGGGAACTGTGTCGTGGTGAGCCGGACCTGTATTCATTACTCTGTCTGAGTTGCGAGGACGGCTTAGAAGGCGGGCGACCAGTATCGCTATGCCTGTGATGGCTGCAAAGCCAATCAGATAATACAAATCAACCTGATGTTCCATACCGCTCTTGGATTAGCAAAGGGAGTGTAATCGTGCCGTAAGCGTCTCATCTGCTGGACGACTACGAGAGTAGCGGATGATACCACCGACGGGGAAAAGGTAAAAACGGGAACTGCTACTCGAAGGAAAACTTATGCAGTGAACAGAATCTACCGCTGTTATTTTTATTCACGCGGACTCATGACATTGTTCTTATGGTTGAGAGTAACAAGAAGAACAAACAGATCGCTTTAAATATCCAGTACAACCAGTGGCTTTTGTGGAGTGGGTTGCAAGTACGTCTACCGGTTTTATTTTTATTTTTGGTTCGTTCTTATGCCTAACCCATTCCAGCCGTCAACGGTTGTTAAAAAAGCTGGATGTCTAAAGCGATCAGTTTTTTCCTGCCCCTATTTATTTTTATTTTACCGAGGCGTTCTACACGTTCCTGATCAGTTTTTATTTTTATTAGCGATCTGGAGGTGCCAGAATTTTTCTTTGCTATGTATAAAGCAGAGTCTATGCCAACTTTTCAAGTTACTGATTTTATTAGGTTTTATTTTTTTCCAAGAAGTGGAAAGAAGGAATGTGTTACCTATGGGATCATATCAAGGTAACGCGGTAACAAAGTTTGCCAGGTGTTACCTGCTTGCCATGTTACCGCCTGAAACGATCAGCGCTTGCGTGGAATGCCAAGCTTTTGGCGCTTTTCCCATAGGCACTTGCGACTGACCCCGAGTTTTTGTGCCAGCTCTGTTTCGCTCATCTTGTCCTGGTGCTCCAGCACGAAACGCAGGAAATAGTCATCCAGCGACAGATTTTCTTTGACTGCACGTGAGCTAAGTGGGCGCATCTGAGCTGGACTTGTGGAAGCAAGGCGCGCTTCGATTTGCTCCAGTTCATCGTCTTCTATCTCGATGCCCAGCAGTTCGGTGGTAATCAAGTGATCATCTACCAGAATTACCGCCCGCTCTATGGCGTTTTCCAGTTCTCTGACATTCCCGGGCCAGGGATAGTGGAGCATGGTGTCTAATGTGTCTGGCGCAAACTGCAGGCCTGATTTACCCATCCGATCGCTGGTCAAACGCAGGAATACTTCAGCAATTTCGGTAATGTCCTGACCGCGTTCACGCAATGGAGGCATACGGATTTCCATTACATACAGGCGGTAATAGAGGTCTTCCCGAAATTTGCCTTCCTTGACCATTTCCCGCAAATTGCGATGCGTTGCAGTAATCAGGCGGACGTCGACTTTCTTCGAGGTGATAGAGCCGACACGGCGTATTTCATTTTCCTGAAGTACCCGCAGCAGTCTGGCCTGCGCCTCCAGAGGCAGTTCTCCCACTTCATCCAGAAACAAGGTGCCACTGTCTGCGGCTTCAATCAGCCCACTGCGGGCTGCCACGGCGCCGGTGAACGCCCCTTTCTCATGGCCGAACAGTTCTGACTCGATCAGGCTTTCCGGAATGGCGGCACAGTTAACCGATATCATGGTTTTGTCCGCACGACGGCTGAGCTCATGAATGGCACGTGCTGCCAGCTCTTTACCTGTGCCTGACTCCCCCTGAATAAGAACGGTTGCATCGGTCCCTGCTACTTTTTCGATACGCTTGAAGAGCGTCTGCATCGGCTCGCAGGAGCCAATGATACGCGTCTTTATTTCGGAACTGCTGCGCTGCGGCGTCGTGCTGTTATTCGAAGCTGCACGCCCCGGGCGGGTCGTACGTTCTTCACGTTGACGGATGATGCGCTGAACACTGTTCAGCATTTCCTCATGGTCGAAGGGTTTGGCGATGTAATCGACTGCCCCTTCGCGCATGGCATCTACGGCAGAGCGCAGGCTGGCATAGCTCGTCATTATCAGTACCGGCGTTGCGCCAGCTTCCTTTATAAGATCGGTGCCGGGGCGCCCGGGCAGGCGCAGGTCACTGATAATAAGTTGATAATCGTCGAGATTTTTACTTAGGGCTTCGTCGACACTGCCAGTGTCGTCTACGTTGTAACTGTTGCGCTCAAGGAGTTTCTTCAGCGCCTGACGGATGATGATTTCATCTTCTACTATCAGGATACGGCGCATAATTAGCCTTCGCTCGAGGCTTCCACCGACAGGTAGCGGGGAAGCGTTAAGGTGATACAGGTGCCGGTTGATTGTTCTTGGGCATCGGCTCCATCTGAGTCCTTGGGGGCTGCAGCCGTTCTGCTTTGGACTTCGATCTTACCATAATGTTCCTCGATGATACTGTAGACGAGGGACAAGCCCAACCCTGTGCCCTTGCCCGGCTCTTTAGTGGTGAAAAAGGGTTCAAACAAGTGCTCCAGTGCATCGGCCGGGATGCCGCGACCGTGATCCTCAACCTGAACTATCACTGAAAACTCATCGGTGTAACCCCGAACTTCGATAGGGGCCCCGTCTGCAGAAGCATCTCTGGCGTTGTTGAACAGGTTGACGAATACCTGGATCAGGCGTTGCGCATCACCAGCAACCAACAACTGCGTATGGCAGTGATTTATGAAATGCAACTGGCGACCGCGATGGTCAAGGCGCACAAGGTGGATGGCTTCGCTGATGCAGTCGTTGATGTTCAACGGCTCATAGTGGCGAGGGTCGGAGTGCTGGCCGGTATGGGAGAAGGTCAGCAGTGACTGAACAATACGGCTGATGCGCTCGGTCTGCTGCACCTGTTGGCCAGCAATTTCGAGAATCTCCGGGACATCCGTTTCGTACTTGAGATTTTGTGCCAGACAGGCAATCGCGGTCACCGGATTACCTATCTCATGGGCTACGCCTGCTGCCAGTCGGCCGACGGATATGAGTCGCTCACTGTGAGCGAGACGATCATCAATCAGCTTGGTCTCGGTCTCATCCTCGAGCAGGATGACACTGTGCTCTCCTACCGGTGCTTCATCGGTTTCGGCCTGAATATCCAGGCGCTGCAAGCTGAACCAGCGGGTATGAGCCGCCCAGCTTACTTCCTGAGTGCTCTGGCGTGCCTGACCGCTGCAGATAAATTCACTGAGCAGATCCTGCCAGGGGTGAGGGAGGTCATTCAGGGTACTGCCAAGTACCTGTTCTGCACTGAGGCCGGTATAAGTCACCATGGCATTGTTCCATAGCGCGATTTCCTGATCCTCTCCCAGTGCACAGACACCAATAGGCAAGTGCAGCAGGATGTTGCGGTGAAAGCGGCGTAAGCTGTCCAGCTCTCCCGCAAGGCCAGTGAGGCGTGACTTGTACTGGCTTAGCTGGCTTTCAATGATGTGTATATCGGTTGCTTTATACAGCGTGTCATCACCCTGTGACGGAATGGAGGAGTCGAGTATTTCCTCCGCTTCGGTCGGGCCCAGCAGGCCGGACAGGTTGGTCTCCAGTCGGTCACGCAGCCATCGGAGGCTCGAAGGGCGATGATCATCCGGCTCCAGAGCCAGATCATCCATGGCCTGTAATACTTCCTTCTCGGCCGTGCGGTAGCCCAGATGGGGAGTCAGGCAAAGAATAAAGTCCTGACAGTTGGTGACCATCACCTGTTTGCCCACTGGGCTGGGCAGGGCGTTGAGAGCGCAAATCTGTGCTACCTGCTGCTCTTTGGCTGTGGCCTTGGAGTAGATGGAAATGACGCTGAAAATCAGCGTGTTGAGGGTCAGAGAGTACAGGGCCGACTGATGCCAGTTATCGGTGTACAGGCTGAGGCTGGGGGCGTCGGTGTGTCCTGTTACCAGAGGTAACAGCATGCTCACCAGCCAGTATCCCATGCCTGTAAGAAGGCCCCAGATAAATCCAAGGCGGTGTCCGCGAGGCCAGAATAGCGTGGCAAGCAGACCAGGCATGAACTGCAGAAAGGCAACGAAGGCGATTAGACCCTGCAGGTACAGCGGATAGGCCTGGCCAACAGTGCTGTAGTAAAAGTACGCCAGCCATACCACGGTTACGATCAGACTGCGTTTTGACCATAGTAACCAGCGGTAGAAATCGGTTCTGGGATTGGGCTGAAAGGTGGGTAGCAGCAGGTGGTTGAGGATCATCGCAGCGAGGGCCAGTACACTGACGATCATGATGCCACTGGATGCGGCCAGGCCGCCGACGAAAGACAGGATGGTCAGCAGAAGTTGCTGCTGTTGCAGCCCCAGATAAAGAATCATGTACTCCGGGTTACCATTGATGGCCAGTCGTATGCCTGCCCAGACAATCAGTGGAATCACCAGACACATCAGAATCAGGAAACAGGGCATCACCCAGGCTGCCTGTCGGAATGCCCGATTGTTCAGATTTTCGGTAAAGGAAATGTGGAACATATGAGGCATCACGATGACACTGGCGAAGAATGCCAGCAGCAGGGTACGCCAGGCATCATCGTTAATGGGTTGGGGCTGGGTCAGCGTGGCCAGTTTCAGCCATTCCATCAGGTCGTTCGGGCCATCAAAAATACCCCAAAGCACATAACAGGCCATGATAATCATGGCTGCCAGCTTGAGCAGGGACTTGATCGCAAGGGTGAACACCAGGCCTTCGTGCTTATCTCGAATCGAGGGGTGGCGCGCACCAAAGAGCATGGTGAACAGCGTCAGCGTAACGCAAAACACCTGCGCGACGATGGGGCCCTGCAGGCGTTGATTTAGAATGTTGACTGACTCTGCAACAGCCTGGATCTGCACGGACAGGAGAGGAATGGATGCCATCAGCATGAACAGGGTCGTCAATACGCCAGCCACCCGACTTCGGAAGCGAAAGGCCAGCAGATCTGCCAGTGAACTGAATTGATAGCTACGACACAGGCGCAGAATTGGGACAAAAATCACGGGCGCCAGAACAAAGGCCAGCGAGGCGCCAAGATAGGCTGCCAGAAAGCCAATGCCATAGGTATTGGCCAGCCCGACGGCACCATAGAATGTCCAGGCACTGGCATAGACGCCGAGCGATAGCACATAGACAAACGGATGATGCAGCCAGCGGCTGGGGATGCGCCCATTGTCTGTAGCCCAGGCCAGACCAAACAGGGCAAGTATGTAGGTGATACAGGTCAGCACCACAGCGGTGAGTGACATCAGTTCTTTCCCCAGTACGGATGGTGGAAGGTCAGTTCGGCAGGCAGGTGTTCGATCTGCCAGTGTTGCACGGCCCATGCCAGCTGCTCAGGTACGGGAGCCTGACGAAGTGCGTCAGGAAGTGGGTGATGCAGGCAGTCCAATGCGGCGCAGATCAGCTGGCTGGTGTGGCCGGTATCCAGTGGCTGGGCAAACGTTTGTTTGCTGAGTTTCTGCCCGTCGTTGTTGACGATAACCGGGATGTGAGCATGGCTGGGCTGAGGAAGCAGCAAAGCCTGCTGCAGAGATAGCTGCCAGGGGGTCGAGTCGAGCAGGTCACTCCCCCGGACGATATGAGTAATGCCCTGATCGGCATCATCCAGTACTACTGCCAGCTGATAAGCGAAGGGGCCATCCTTGCGCCTGATGACGACATCACCCAGGCTGGCGAAATCATACTCAACGGGCCCCTGTACCCGGTCGATGAAACGGCAACGTGTCTGCTCCACCTTGAGACGGATGGCGCAGGCGTTACCGGCAGCAGGAGCGTGTGTCAGGCAGTAGCGGTCATACACCTGCCCCTGGGGGCCTCGGCTCACATGCCGCTGATCCAGTTGTTTGCGTGAGCAACTGCAAGGGTAAGCCTGTTGCTGGGCCAATAAGATATCGATGGCTGTCTGATAGCGTTCATGTTGTTGATGCTGATAACGGACAGGGCCATCCCAATGTAGCTGCAGGCGCTCCAGGGTGCGTAGGATATGCGCTGCGGCACCGGGCATTTCTCTGGGCGGGTCCAGGTCTTCGATGCGTACCAGCCATAGTCCCTGATGGGCACGGGCGTCAAGATAGCTGGCAAGTGCCGCCAGTAACGAGCCGAAATGCAACAGACCGGTAGGAGAGGGGGCAAAGCGTCCGATATAGCCAGACATGGGTCGTTAGCTAGCAGATGGCGAAAGGCAGGAATTAACAGCGAGCATGTTATACATACCCTTTTTCAGTTTATCTGCAGGTAGAGGCAGAGAGTACGGGGCGGCGGGATGGAAAGAAGAAAGGCGATCATAGTGATCGCCTTTCTTCTGCGGAGGCTCAGCCCCCCATCTGTTTCTCTTTCATCTCTGCCAGCGTTTTGCAGTCAATGCAAAGCGTGGCGGTCGGACGGGCTTCCAGTCGGCGGATGCCGATTTCGATGCCGCAAGATTCGCAGTAACCATAGTCATCCTTCTCGATACGCTCCAGCGTCTCGGTGATTTTCTTGGTCAATTTGCGCTCACGGTCACGGGCACGCAGTTCAAGGCTGAACTCTTCTTCCTGACTGGCACGGTCATTGGGGTCGGCGAAGTTGTTAGCTTCTTCCTGCAGATGGTGAACGGTACGGTCGACCTCCTCCATCAGCTCTTTCTTCCAGCCCATAAGGATTTTGGTGAAGTGGGCCTTTTGGGCCTCGTTCATATATTCCTCGTCAGCCTTGGCCTGATAGGGCTGAAAGTTATTCAAAAAAGAGGAATTAGTATTCGGCATAGGACAGCCTCACTGATCACTTAGCTGTTACAGGCCGCTCAATATTTGCATGAATAAAGAGCGCCTATCGCAAAGGCGAAACAAGCTACCAGATATTATCCTGTTACTCCATAGCTAATTTGGCAATTTAGCGCTTAGTTGTAGGGTGGTGAGTCTCCTTATTGGAGGGGCGGCTGAATGCCACAGTGTGGCTCTGTGTAACGTTGGTTGGCTGGCATGTGACGGGTGAATATCTCACAATGCCCACCGCAGCTGATCCAGATAACAGAGTGTATAACCAACGCATGTTTGATGAAATTGCTCAGGAGATGCTGCGCAGAGTGGCAGCTTCCGGGTGTCTGGCGAGCAGGTTGTCGATTCGGCGAGTGAGCTTGGCAGGGCTGTAAGTAACACCTCTGTCAGGCTGAACAATGGCAGGTATAAAAGCAGTAATGACGGAGAGTAGCGTGGAGAAGCAGACGACCCCTTGGGCACAGCGAGTCGCAGATATTCAGTCTTTCAAGGTGATGGACCTGTTGCGTCGTGCCAAGGAGCTGGAGGCATCGGGGCGGGATGTGATCCATATGGAGATCGGCGAGCCCGATTTCTCTACCGCTGAGCCCATAGTGCGAGCTGGTCAGCAGGCGTTGGCAGACGGGCTGACGCAGTACACCCCGGCATTGGGAATTCAGCCGTTGCGCCAGGCTATTGCTTCTTTTTATAAGCAGCGATACGACCTTGACCTTGATCCCGCCCGTGTCGTGGTGACGCCGGGTGGATCTGGCGCTTTGTTGCTACTGTCTGCATTACTGGTTGATCCTGGCAAGACGCTGATGATGGCGGATCCTGCCTATCCCTGTAACCGCCAGTTCCTGCGTCTGGTCGAGGCGCGAGCCAAACTGGTTCCCACCGAGCCGGATAACGGTTTCTGTCTTACTCCGAATGCGGTGCGATCTGCCTGGGATGAATCCTGCGCCGGATTGTTGCTGGCCTCGCCGGCCAATCCAACAGGTGTCGTCATTCCTGAAGCGGATTTACGCGCGCTCTGTGATACCGTGCGCGAATTGGGCGGGCATCGTCTGGTGGATGAAATCTACCACGGTCTGAGCTACGGAATGGAGGCGCCCTCTGTGCTGCAGGTGGATGACGATGCTTTTGTACTTAACAGTTTCTCAAAATACTTTGGCATGACCGGCTGGCGGCTGGGCTGGGTGGTAGCACCGCAGGCTGCAGTACCGGAGCTGGAGAAGCTGGCGCAGAATCTTTATATATCTGCACCGAGCATGGCCCAGTACGCCGCACTGGCCTGTTTTGAGGCTGACACGCTGGCGATTCTGGAGCAACGCCGCGTCGCTTTCGCAGAGCGGCGCGATTATTTGCTGCCTGCTTTACGGGAGTTGGGCATGCATATCCCCTTTGCACCTCAGGGTGCCTTCTATATATACGCAGATGCCTCTGCACTGACTGATGATACATTCCGCTTCTGCTTTGATTTGCTGGAAGCAGAGGGCGTAGCGATCACCCCCGGGCTGGATTTCGGCAGTCATCATGCAGAGCGTTACATTCGCTTTGCCTACACCACGTCCATGACTAATTTGCAGCGTGCTGTGGAGCGCATCCGCCGCTTTATTGGAGGCCGTCAGGCATGAAATGGCCGAAGCCGTTGCAGCAGGGGCGACTGATTAAACGCTACAAGCGCTTTCTGGTCGATATCGTTACTGATGATGGTCGGCTGCTAACCCTGCACTGTGCGAATACCGGCTCCATGCGCAACTGCGGCAAGGAGGGGAGTAAGGTCTGGTTCTGGGACTCGGAAGACCCTAAGCGCAAACTTCCCTGTACCTGGGAGCTGGTTGAAACGGCCCCGGGTGAAGTCGCCTGTATCAACACGCAGCGTGCCAATTGTCTGGTGGAAGAAGCGGTCATTGCGGGGGACATCCCGACATTGTCCGGCTACCGACAGGTACGACGAGAAGTGAAATACGGTTATGAAAACAGCCGTATTGATTTGTTGTTACAGGACGGAGCGCAGGCAGACTGTTTTATCGAGGTCAAGAGTGTGACCTTGAAGGAAGACGGTCTGGGTTATTTCCCTGATGCGGTCAGTGTGAGGGCCAGCAAGCACCTGCGTGAGCTGGCAGCTATGGTGGAGGAAGGCAAGCGTGCAGTGATCTTCTTTTGCGTCTGTCATAGTGGCATCGACAGCGTCACTCCGGCCTGGCACATCGACCCTGATTATGCCCGGTTACTGCTACAGGTGGTTGAGCAGGGAGTCGAGGTGTTAGCCTGGCAGGTGGCCTTTAGTGAAGAAGGTATGCAGCTGCATAAGGAACTGCCGGTCTTACTGATGGCGCCCGTCAGTCGTCCAGCTCGCTAACCCATACTTGCTGCTGTGCGTCGATGCTGACCTGCAGCGGCTCTAATCCCTGCCCGACGCAGGGGCCGGCAATGCATTCGCCACTGCTGATGCTGAATAAGGCACCGTGTGTTGCACACTGAATAAATTCAGCACTGTAGTCGAGGAAGTCATCCGGTTGCCATTCCAGCGGTATGCCCCGATGCGGGCAGCGGTTCACATAGGCGTAGACTTGTTGGTTCTTGCGTACGGCAACAATGGCTGTTCCATTGTGCTGAAAACCACGGCTTTTTCCCTCGACAAGCTGCTCCAGCGGGCAGAGTAAGAACATGACGTATCTCCAGGTGACCGGTATGATGGGCGCGGTAAGGATATCGGAAGCCAAGGGTGAAATCGCGAACTCATGAGTAAGAAGCCGAACAAGAAACCAGCCGCTCGCAAGTCAGTAAAGGGAAGATCATGGTTAGGGCTGTTGATAAAGCTGATGCTGGTCGGTGTGGTCGTACTTGCCGGAGTGATGGCCTATCTCGATGCACAGATAGTCGAAAAGTTTGAAGGTAAACGCTGGGCTATCCCCGCCAAGGTGTATGCCCGCCCTCTGGAGATCTATGCCGGCCTCAGCCTGACTGACAAGCGCCTGAGTGCCGAGCTGGCGGCACTGGGCTATCGTCTGGTAGACAAGGTCGACAGTGTTGGACAGGTGCAGCGTAAAGGTGCGGGCGACTTTGTGATCTATGGCCGCAGCTTCAATTTTGCCGATGGTCGAGAGCCTGCTCAGCTCGGTGAGGTCGAGCTGGCTAATGGCCGGGTTCAGGCGCTGCGCGATGGCAAAGGTCATGACTTGCCCCTGATGCGTCTGGAGCCTCAGCTGATTGGTGGTTTCTATCCCAGTAAGAATGAAGATCGTGAGCTGGTCACACTGAAGGATGTACCGCCGCTGCTGGTCTCCACCCTGATCGCCGTCGAGGATCGTAACTTCTATTCCCACTGGGGCATTTCACTGCGTGGAATTACCCGCGCCATGCTGGCCAATATTCGCGCCGGGCGTTTTGTTCAGGGTGGCAGCACCCTGACCCAGCAACTGGTTAAGAACTTCTATCTGGATGACAACAGCCGCAGCCTGATTCGTAAGCTACGTGAGGCGCCCATGGCCCTGCTGCTGGAGATGCATTACAGCAAACAGGAGATCCTCGAGACATATCTGAATGAGGTGTACCTGGGGCAGGATGGCTCTCGTGCCATTCATGGCTTTGGTCAGGCCAGCCTGTTCTATTTCGGCCAGCCTGTAAACGAGCTGAATCCTGCGCAGATCAGTTTGCTGGTGGGGATGGTGAAAGGGCCGTCGTTATACAATCCACGACGTAATCCTAATACCGCTACCGAGCGGCGCAATGTGGTGCTGCAGGTATTGGCCGATCAGGGCATCATGCCGCAGTCCTATGCGGAGGGCTGGGCCAAGCAACCATTGGGTGTCAGTGATGTGCCGCTGCGCTCGAAAGGAGGCTATCCCGCTTTTATGCAGCTGGTCAGACAACAGCTTCAGCAGTACTACGATGCGGATACCCTGACCAGTGCCGGACTGAAAGTCTTCACTACTCTTGACCCCTATGTACAGCATACCGCCGAGCGCAGTTTGCAGGACGTCACTGCACAGCTGGATAAACGCTATGGCAAGCGTCTGGAAGGACTGGAAGGGGCCATGATTGTGACCAGCCCTAACACGGGCGAGATTCTCGCCATGGTGGGCGGGCGCGATCCACGCTTCCAGGGGTTCAACCGGGCGCTGGATGCTCACCGTCAGATTGGTTCGCTGGTCAAGCCTTCGGTCTATCTGTCGGCACTGGAGGAGTATCAGCAATATAACCTGGCGACGCCGCTGGATGATGGTCCGGTGGATATCAAGGCCGGTGATGGTACGCGCTGGAAACCACAGAACTTTGATCATCAGAGTCATGGCATGGTGCCTCTGTGGCAAGCTCTGGCAAAGTCCTACAACCAGTCTACGGCCCATCTCGGGCTGGCGGTCGGCCTGCCACGTATTGCCCAGACGTTACAGCGGCTGGGGATCACCAGTCAGATTGATGCCGTCCCTTCTTTATTACTTGGGGCTATCGATCTGACGCCTTTTGAAGTAACCCAGATGTATCAGACTATCGCCTCGCAGGGATTCTATATGCCCTTACGCGCGGTGACCGCGGTACTGGATGAGAAAGGCAAGCCGTTGCAGGAATCTTCACTGCACTTCCAGCCGAAACAGGTGGTCGATCCTCGTTTTATGGGGCTGGTCACCTATGGCATGGAACAGGTGGTGAATGAGGGAACATCACGGCAGATTCGTACCGTGCTGACCCCTGACATCTTTGCTGCCGGGAAGACCGGTACGACTAATGATCAGAAGGACAGCTGGTTTGCCGGCTTCACCGAAAACTATCTGGGTGTAGTGTGGCTGGGTAAGGACGACCCGCAACCGACTCCGCTGACGGGGGCGACGGGTGCACTGCAGGTCTGGATCGATATGATGAAGGGGCTTCAGCCTGCTGCCTGGCAACCCGCTCTGGCACCGGGCTTGAGTCAGGCCTGGGTGGACAGCAGCGGCAATCTGACGGATCAGGATTGTCCCGGAGCACGGCAGCTGCCTTTTATTCCTGGCTCAGAACCCAAGACGTTTAATAGTTGTCATTCTGCACCTGCTGCGCAGCCCGATGATGACGGGCAACAACGCAGCTGGTTTCAACGCTTGTTTGGAGGCTAATTGTGAGTACAACGATGTTTGCATCAGCGCCCAGAATAGTACGTGTGCGAGGACTGGCATTGCTGGCGTTCACAGCAATCATGGCAGGCTGTAGTTCTGTACAGACCGGACAGGTGCCAGTAGTGGACGCGACGGCCATGCCACAGCAGAGGCAGGTTCAGCAGGTTGAAAGCAGTGCGCAGTCCATGCCGCTGGATTCGTACGGTGGCGTGTCCGGTTCGGTAACGGTGGGCACGGGCGTATCCGGCAGTACTGACATGAACAGTAATTCAGGAGCTGATCTGAGTTCCGGCTCGGATCTCAGCAGCGAGATCAATAGTGATATCAACAGCGAGCAAAGTGGTGTGGGGGCTGGCGGTGCTGCAATGTCCAGCAGTGCTGGCCAGAGCAGTTTGCCCAGTACCAGCTCAATGAGCAGCTCATCACCAGCGGTACTGGCATTGCTCAGTCAATCTACCACTATGGCCAGCAGTGGTGATCTGGGGCAGGCGATCAGTCGTGCCGAGCGAGCGTTGCGTCTGGATCCTCGCGATCCCAACGTCTATCGCACCCTGATGGGGTTGTATGACAAGGCCGGTCAGCATGATCAGGCCAGAGAGATGGCCAGCCGCGGGCTCAGCGTTGCCCGCAGCGAAGCCGAGCGGTTACCGTTCAGAGCGCGTCTGGCTCAATAGCGGGCGCCTGTCGTACCAGCAGCAGGTGAACGGCCGCTACGGTACTTAACAGCAGAAAACTGGTCAGCCCCCAGAGGTTGTGGAGTAAGCCCACTTCCGGGGTGGAGAGTAACTCCAGACCAGCGAGCAGGCCGCACAGAGGGATGGCTTTGGCCATCCCTCTGCTTTTCCAGGCGACCAACAGCAGCGCCCCCGTCGTGATTACCCATAGAATAGTCTGCCACTGCAGTGCCCAGTCAAAACGACGGAACAGTTCAAAGCAGGCCATCAGCCCGAGCAGTCCTTTACCCCAAATCGCTTTCGCCCATGGGTTGGTCAGGGTGAGACTGAGTACGCCAAAGCCTATAAAACTTACCGCGACAAAATTCACCAGATTACGGCTGAGGTGCAGTGCATCCTTTACATCAGGTAACAGCCATTCGACCAGTCCTTGCGCCACAACCGCCAGATAACCCAGCATCAAGGCGGAGATAGTGGGATGTGCCGGTGCAGTCTGACGATGCCTCAACCCGATCAGCATCGTCAGTGCTACCGCCGCAATCAGCGTATTGGTAACAAGCATTGCCGTCATAGCTTGGCCATGACTCGCTCAGCAGCATCCAGAGTATGTTGCAGAGCCTGATCATCATGAGCCAGCGACATGAAGCAAGCTTCATAGAAAGCAGGGGCCAGATACACGCCTTCATTCAGCATTCCATGGAAGAAGTGGTTGAAGCGCTCTTTATCACAGGCCATCACCTCGCTGTAGCGATTGACCTGCTGCTGTTCGGTAAAGAACAGGCCGAACATGCCACCGACTTCATTCGTCAGAAAGGGAACACTCGCAGCACTGGCCCGTTCTCGCAGACCTGTCGTCAGATAGGCGGTTTTCGCGGTGATCTGCTCGTGTATGCCAGGTGCGCTTAATGCATTGAGCATGGCTAGCCCGGCGCTCATAGCGATGGGATTGCCCGACAGTGTGCCTGCCTGATATACCGGGCCAAGGGGGGCAATATGCTGCATCACTTCGCGTCGACCACCAAAAGCGCCCACAGGCATGCCGCCGCCGATAATTTTACCTAACGTGGTCAGGTCGGGTTGGATGTTGTAGTGCTGCTGAGCACCGCCCAGAGCGACACGGAAGCCTGTCATGACTTCGTCGAAGATTAAGAGGCTGCCGTATTGGTCACAGACGTTACGCAGGCCTTCCAGAAAGCCGGGAACGGGTGGGATGCAGTTCATGTTGCCAGCGACGGGCTCGACAATAATGCAGGCGATCTGATCACCGACCTCGCTGAAGGCCTGATGCACAGAATCCATATCGTTGTAATTGAGCGTAATGGTGTGCTCTGCCAAGGCAGCGGGCACGCCGGGCGAGTTAGGAATCCCCAGTGTCAGTGCACCGGAGCCCGCCTTGACCAGAAGCGAGTCAGAGTGGCCATGATAGCAGCCTTCAAATTTGACGATCTTGTCCCGGCCCGTAAAGCCGCGAGCGAGACGGATCGCGCTCATGGTTGCTTCGGTACCAGAGTTGACCATGCGTACCATATCCATTGAAGGGACGAGTTCACATACTTTACGTGCCATTTCCACTTCAATAGCAGTGGGGGCGCCGAAGCTCAGGCCCAGTTCGATGCTTTCCTTGACGGCTGCGAGGATGTCCGGATGGTTATGGCCTAGCAACATCGGACCCCAGGAGCCTACATAATCCACGTAGGCCTTATCATCCACATCGTACAGATAGGCGCCCTGGGCTTTTTTGAAGAAAACCGGTGTGCCGCCGACGGCCTTGAATGCACGCACGGGCGAGTTTACGCCGCCGGGGATATAACGTTGAGCTTCGTTGAACAGGCTTTCTGATCGGTTCATTGGGAGTGTTTCTCGTCAGATAGTAGAAGAGTGTGCACGTTGTGCAGTGGTTTCGGGCATTGGGTTACAGGGCTGGACAATGCCGGTTAGCAGATCTCTGCACCACTAGTATTGTTTGATTGACTGAAATCCAACCTGAGTGGTGTTAATCCACTCATCATTGATCACGCAATGGTTGCCGGCAGGCCAGATAGGAGCGGCAATGCTCGGCGATATTCTGTCTGGCAAAAATATCGTTGATCACGGCTAGCCAGTCTGCCCCCTGCTGCCACAGTTCCGGGGCGCGTTGAAGCGTAATGCCGCCGATAGCGACCACAGGTAACTGCAATGACTGCTGAGCCTGTTTTAGGAGTGACAGAGGCGCTGGCCTGGCGTTGGGTTTGCTGCTTGAGGGGTAGAATGCGCCAAAGGCGACGTAATCTGCCCCCTGCTGTTGTGCTTCCACGGCGAGTGACAGCTGGTCGTGGCAGGTGATGCCGATGATGGCTTGACTGCCCAGTTCCCGACGAGCGATTACCAGCTGCTCATCCTGCTGACCCAAGTGAACGCCGTGAGCGCCGATGTCTGCAGCCAGTCGCCAGTCGTCATTGATCAGCAGGCAGGCCCCGACACTGTGGCAGAGGCTCAGTAGTGCTTGTGCCTGTTGGCGCCGCTTTACATAATCACTGCTCTTGTCCCGGTACTGAATAAGTGTACAACCGCCTTGCAGTACATCTTCGACTTCCTGTTCCAGACTTGTGCCAGACAGACAGCGGGAATCGGTGATGGCGTACAGGCCGCCTTGGGTAAGTGAAAAGGTCATAAAAGAGTCTGCTGATTGTTCATATAGCTTGTCAGGTCGTCACGAGTGAAAGCACCAACAATATTACCGCTCCAGCCCGTAACGTAGAGAGCTTCCGCGCCGCTCTGATTGAACAGGTCCAATGCTTCTTTGAGAGTTGACTGAATAGCGATGGCCTTGACGTCCTTACGGATGGCGGGAATGGCAAGCAGGTTAATCGTATCTTCTTCCTGGGTAGGGGCATGTTCCGCCAGAACAAAAGCGCGTAGGTCGTTGGTAGCAAGCAGGCAGACGGGTACATCGTCCCGACTGATCAGATACCAGGGACCGTTGTGATCCAGCATGCTGTGAGCCAGTTCCGGCGACACCTTGTAAGGATACAGTGGGACACCACGGCGCATGATCGCAGCGACGCTTTCTCGACTGAGTGCCTGTGATACCGGCGTTTGGCGCTGGGCCTGATTGGAAGACAGGAGCAGTGACCAGAACAGCGACTTCTGTTTAAAAACGTAGGTGCAGGTCAGATTGGCTACGACGATGGCCAGCATACCGGGAAAGATGATATTGGAGTTGTGAGTCAGCTCCAGTAGTGCAGTTAGCGCAGCCAGCGGTGCCTGAAGGGTCGCACCCATCATCGATCCCATACCAAGCATCGCATAGAAACCGATCGCACCTACTGGTTGATGGCTACCAACGTTGGCGATAACGCCCAAGGCCCCGCCCGCTGCTGCCCCCACAAACAGAATGGGACCAATACAGCCCATCGGCATGCCCATGCCAAAGCAGAATGCTGTGGCCACCAGCTTGACAACGGTGATGATCAGCAGGGTGGAAAGTAATAAATGGGGCTGCAGAATATCGCTGATCGTATCGTAACCAATTCCCATCACCTGAGGAGCAACGATACCCGCTATACCTGCTACAGCTCCCGCACAGAAAAGGCGTGCGCTGAGAGGCCAGTGATGTAAGTGCTGGCATAGGGTAACGATCTTGCAAAAGGCGGCAGCCAGTGCTCCCAGTACGACACCCAGCAGCATGATGAAGGGTAGTTCAGTCAAAGACCGGTACTGTAGCTCAGGTACTATAAAAGCGACATCGCTACTGAAGAGTAAGTAATTCATCACTGCTGCAGTGACCGATGCAATCATCACCGGTAGAAAACCGTTGACGGTATATTCCATCAGCACCACTTCCATCGCGAATAGCACGCCCGCTAAAGGAGTATTGAACGAGGCAGATATGGCGGCAGCCACACCACAACCGACCATCAGCCGCATGGTGTTGTTGGGCACTTTTATGCGCTGCCCCAGCTGGCTGCAGATGGCCGCACCCAGATGGACTGCGGGACCCTCTCTGCCCCCGGGCATGCCTGAAATAATGGCAATAGAGCCGGTGATGAACTGGATGATGGCATTTCGGCCATGCAGATAACCCTGATGGAAGTTAAGACGCTCGAGCACGTAGACCACGCCCACTCGTCGGCGAGAAGGGGGAAAGGGGAGAAGGATAAGTGCAATAACGCCAGCTCCCAGTAGAGGGAACAGGCCTCTTAATAAGCAGGGGAGTTGCTCAAACGCTTCAGGGTCACCTAGTAACCACTCCAATGGAAGTTCAATGGCAAAGCGGAAAATGACCATCACAAATCCGGTAGCCAAACCAGAGAGCAAGCCAAGTAGTGCTAACTGTGGAAGGGCGCCTGTGTGTGCCAGGCGGCCACGGAAGTGGTTAAGGGTAAAGACATCCTTCAGCATGTAAGGCCCATTTTTTTGATGGGAGATCGCTCCTGATCCATGCAGACGTCTTTTTTCTTGATTATCAGACCCTTATGATTGGCATGGTTCATGGTTGAGCGGGCTGGAAATACTATTACGGGTGAGGCAGGTATTTTAGGCTTAACTGGCAGAATCGTTGTAGAACTTTCTGGCGCTTATGCTGTAAAACAAGGTTGTTGGACAGCATACAATCTTCAACGACTTGGGCTGGGGTTGTACTCAGCTTGATTGAGCAGACGGGTAGTACGGAGGCTTGGTGTTGTTTTTGTGGTGCCTGTTTGTTTTGATCAGGTATTTGTTCTGTTATGAAATAACTTTATCCCAAAGCCGAGCTGTGCGTCGGAGAGGGATTATAGTAAAGTAATACCCTACTTAATTACTTGGTTTTATATGGAGTGCCTGGTGCATGTTTGAAGAAGCTCTGGATGCGCCCATCAGTATCACTGAAAATGCGACACGCAAGGTCAGAAGCCTCATTGAAGAAGAGGAAAATCCTAACCTGAAGCTTCGTGTTTTCGTAACAGGCGGCGGATGTTCTGGTTTTTCCTACGGATTCACGTTTGATGAGGCAGTAGCCGAAGACGATACCATCGTGGAACGTGATGGGGTGACAATGGTGGTTGATCCACTCAGCTTTCAGTATCTGTCGGGGGCGACGGTTGACTATAAAGAGGGGCTGCAGGGCTCGCAGTTCAGTGTCAATAATCCGAATGCATCTACTACATGTGGATGTGGTTCAAGCTTCAGTATCTGACGTTTCTGGGCAATGAAATAGGCTCGTGCGTGAACAAGTGCTCCAGATGCATCATAAAAAATCCCGTCCAGCTCGAGTTGGATGGGATTTTTTTATCTCATAACATGGTGTCAGGGTGGGTAAATGGCACCCAGAATGCGTGGTGCAAGTGCGCCTGTAACGGCTGATAAGCTACCCGTTTTTCCATTCACGCGCTGCTTTGCTAGCCAGGCAAAAGCAGTGGCTTCTACCCAGTGAGGCGCCAGGCCAATCTCATCTGTTGTAGCAACGTGCCATCCAGACAAGCGCTGCGCCAGGCGCTTCAACAGCTCAGAGTTAAAGGCGCCCCCACCACAAATGTACAGTTCTCCATTATGGGTGTTTGGATAAGCATTGATTGCCTGGCTTATACTAATGGCCGTTAAACTGCAGAGTGTACTTTGTACTGTAGCTGTATCGAGATGACCATAATCTGAAAGTTGATCCATTAACCAGCCAGCATTGAAGAGTTCTCTGCCCGTGCTTTTGGGGGCGGCCATGGCAAAGTAGGGCGTCTGTAGCATGGTTGTTAACAATTGCTCGTCCGGCTCTGCACTGGCTGCCCAGTCACCGTTTTTGTCATAGCGTTTTTGCTGGTGCTTGTTGCACCAGTAATCCATCAGTACGTTACCTGGTCCTGTATCAAAGCCGACTATGTCTCGTTGCTGTAAGAGAGTGATGTTGGCGATACCGCCAATATTGACCACACATCTTACTTTGTCATCAACATGGAAAAGGTGGTGATGAAACGCTGGTACCAACGGTGCGCCTTGCCCACCTGCAGCTATATCTCTGCGGCGAAAGTCACTTACAACAGATATCCCTGTGAGCTCTGCCAGAGTGTTTGGGTCACCTATCTGCAGCGTAAACGCATGAGGAGGATTGGGTTGATGCCTTATGGTTTGTCCGTGGCAGCCAATGGCATTGATCTGATGTTTTTCCACTCCAGCCGAAGAAATGAGTTCATTTACACAGTCTGCGTATAAGCGAGCAAGCTGCACATCGAGTTGGCCGAGGCGGTTGATTTCATCGTGATCAGGTTGGCAGAGTGACAAAACGTTAGCTCTCAACTCCTCAGGATAAGGGCGGTGGTGAAAGGCAACTGTGCGAAGTGGCGTAGTTGCAAAGTCGACCAGCACGGCATCAACGCCATCCATGCTGGTCCCGGACATGACTCCAATGAAAAGTAGTGGTGTGTTGTTTTCGCCCATTACTTCAGTGCAACTTGTAGTGATGTCTTCCCATTCATGGCTGCAATTATCTGTTTTGCACGAGAAGCAAAGCGAGCCTTTTCCTTGCCGGTTAGACTATCAGACTTCGGAAGTGCAACGGTCATGGGATTCATGTGAGTTCCACCAAGGCGTACCTCGTAGTGCACATGTGGGCCGGTAGATAAACCGCTGGTGCCAATATAGCCAATAACCTGACCGCGCTTGACTTTGTCTCCCAAGGACAAGCTAGGGGCAAAGCCTTTCATGTGAGCATAAAGGGTGCTGATCTTATTGCTGTGCGCCAGCACAACAACATTGCCGTAGCCGCCCTTGCGACCAACAAAAATAACCTTTCCATAACCTGTGGCGTGAATAGGGGTGCCGTAAGGTGCCGCCAGATCCACGCCTTCATGTGAGCGCCAGATATGAAGTTTTGGGTGGTAGCGGCGAGGACTGAAGGGTGAGGATATGCGTGCCCCGGCTACAGGACTGCGATCAAAGGCTTTCTGTTTGCCTTCCCCATTCTGGTCAAAATATTGTGCTTCTCCGTCATCATCGTCCATGTTGCGGATAGCATAGTAAGCTTGGCCTTTGTTGGTATAACGCGCAGCAATAATGTCGCCCAGCCCTACCCGCTTCCCATTGATGTACTTTTCTTCATAAATGAGGGTAAAGGTATCGCCTTTGCGTACATCCGTTCGGAAGTCAACATCGTTTGTGAAAAGGGTAGACATGTTGGCAATGAGGCGATAGGGAATGCCTGCAGCCTTCGATGCATTAAATAACGTGTCCTTGACAGTCATGGACACCATCTTGTGTCTGACCTCAGTTGGCAGCACGTCTTCGCTTAATTCATAGCCTTTGTCGGTTTTTGAGACGGTTAATGTACTATACGCACCGTCTTTATACTTGATCTGATCTATCTCGCCATCTTTCCCTTTGAATGCAAAAGCATCACCCGGATGCATACGGCGGAAAGGGCGTTCTTTCTTGAAGGCGTTATCGACCTCAATGGCTTGGCCGACGCTATATCCTGCTTTTTGAAAGACGGAGGTAAGGTTATCGCCAGACTCTACCGTTACCTTTACCCAGCCGTCATTGGGTACAGGGTCATCTTTATCGTGTTCTTTTATTGCCTGCTGCTCTTCTGTGTCTTCGGATGCCAGAGCGTCCTGCTCTTCTTTGCTGAGCATTTGTTTCTGAAGAGTATCGTCATCCAGGGCGTTGGCCTCATCGGAATAGTCTTCTGGCGTGTCGAGTGATGAAGTGCTGTCGCCATCGCTGTTGTCGTCAGGTGTGTTGTCGCCACTATCCTGCTGATTGAACAGGTTCATGCTGATAACTGGCTTGCTTGACTCATCCCCTTCTGCAGGAGTTAAAGGAAGCGAGCTCAGGTTGGTCGCAGAGTCGGAGTTCACCAAAGGAGGCTTCGGTGGTGTTAATTCCAAGCGCAAAGCCAGAGAACGTTGCTCACTTTCTGGTGAGCGGGTGGCAGAAACCTTTTCTGAAGGAATAAAAATTAAAGCGCCGACAACTGTGCCAAGTAGGAAAATAGCTGCAACGTGCAACTTGGGAAGGCGTCCCAACATACTTCAGATACCCATGTAAAGTTATGCTTGAAAAAACTGACTATGTAAAAAAGCGACAGTATAAAAACTGTGAACAAAAATATCATCAAAGTTATATAGGTTGAACCATTTTTATGATGGTTTTCTTTCCCCTTGACAGGGCAAAGGGTTAGAATTCGCGGCCAAGCCAGAATGCTGTAATTGACAACTAGGCAGCCCTGTGAGTAAGGAATAGAGAGACAATGAGTAACGCGCTGATTCAAGAACTAAAGGCCAGAGGACTGATCGCTCAGATGACGGCAGAGGCTGAGCTAGAAGAGCATCTGTCAAGTGGCGTGCGCGTTCTATATTGCGGCTTTGATCCTACCGCAGACAGTCTCCATCTTGGCCATCTTGTGCCTTTACTGATGCTTAAACGATTCCAGCAGTACGGCCATCGTCCTGTCGCTCTGGTGGGGGGGGCTACTGGAATGATCGGCGACCCCAGTTTTAAAGCTCAAGAGCGCCAACTGAACTCCACAGAAATTGTTCAGCAATGGAGTAATAGCCTCAAGGCCCAGATTAGTCGTTTTATCGACTTCAATGACAAAGACGGTGCGATACTGGTCAACAATTATGATTGGACCGCGAATGTTGATGTTCTTAGCTTTCTGCGAGATATAGGTAAGCACTTCACTGTAAATAAGATGATTGCCAAAGAGTCAGTGCGTCAGCGCATTGAGCGAGAAGACTCGGGTATTTCCTTTACAGAGTTTACCTATCAGATTCTGCAGTCCTACGATTTTCAGCAGTTGAACAAAATGTATGGCTGCAGCCTGCAAATCGGCGGTTCCGATCAGTGGGGGAACATCACTGGTGGTATTGATCTGACACGTAGAATGAATGGTGCCCAGGCGTACGGGCTGACCCTGCCTTTGATCACTAAGTCGGATGGAACTAAATTTGGTAAGACCGAGGGGGGGGCAGTTTGGCTGGATGCAAAGAAAACCTCTCCTTATGCCTTCTATCAATTCTGGTTACAGACGCCAGATGCCGATGTGTACCGATTCCTCAAGTTCTTCACTTTCCTTT